>JACQHM010000032.1 GCA_016199025.1 Candidatus Methylomirabilota bacterium
ATCCGCTGGGCGGGCGAGACCAACATCGCTGCTGCCTGTCGCCGCTTTGCCGCCCAGCCCTGGGCAGCCCTGGCCCTCATCGGCATCGAGCTGGAAAACTGAACAGCCCTGCTTACGCCCAGAAATGACTCAACTCTGAGCGTGCCCCCTCCTGGGTAGAGGCAAAAAGAAGGAGAGAGAAGAGAAAGAGAAGGCCCTTGCCAACGAAAAGCCCTCCTGAGAGGCTCCTGGCAAGGCTTTTCTTCCTCTCTCTTCTCTTTCTCTTGCCAGTCGCAGTCTCTCCAGGAGGGCTTCCCAGGTCGGATGAAATGAGTATGACGCACTTTCTCCGCTTTTGCAACCAAGAGTATGGCTGGCACGCCCAGGTGCAACGGCTTCAGGACACCCGCCAGACACCGCAGATCCCAACCGCCATGATCTGCCTGAGCCTGCTGGCGGGGGCGGCTTTGGGGGTGGAGAGTCTGCGGCAGGTGGACCGCTTCTTGCGGCAGCCGGCGGCTCGCCGGCTGCTGGGTCGCTCGCGCCCGCGCGTGGCCAGCGACTCGACAGGGGTTTGTGGAGCTGCTGGTGGGCGATGGCCTCTCTAGGACCCGGGAGTTCTTCCGGTTCTGCCGGGAGGAGCTGGGTTGCCATGGGGTGGTCAAGACCGACGAGGAGACGTTGACGCTGCGGCAGGATGCCGATGGGCTGTTTGATGCCGCTCCGCTCTTCCCAGGGGTGGAGTCCGTCGAGGGGCTCGATGCTGAGCGGGCGGTACCTATCGGATCTGGGCCGCTTCCGGCTTTGCGTGGGAAGGACTGCTCTATCCCCTGCGCATGGGGCGGGTGTGGGAAGAGCACGTGAAGGGCCCTCACCGCGGCAAGACCACCGTGTTCTATGTGATCACGGCCGACCAGACCCTCAGCGTCCGGGATTTGGGGAACTCGCCCATACCCGTTGGCTGCTGGAGAACAACGGCTTTAAGAGCCTCAACGAGCAGTGTCACTCCAAGCATGCCTTCGTGCACGATCCTGCGGCGATGGTACGGTTCGTGCTGCTGCTGTTCCTGGCCTTTGCCCTGGTCCACGCCTACCGCCTGAAGATCGAAGCCGTCAAAGTCCCACTGGGCTTGGCGGCTGTTTGGGAGCCGATGGCGTTCCGGTTCCTGCGCCAGCTGTTCTGGATCTCGCTGGGCCGAGGGGAGCTGGCAGGGGTGGGCTGAAGGGCAGGGCTCCCGGAGGATCTGAGCGGGAGCCCCTGCCTGTGTTGTTCGACCGGCCCATAGCCTGAAGGTATGAGTGACGCGAGCCTCCAATGGGGGAAAGGGGGCAGTGTGGGCAGCGGCTGTCCCACCCTGGTCTCCTAAGAGGGCCAATTGGTCATTTGTTCGAAGTTGAGTCATTTCTAGGGGGATCGCTCTCAACCGCTGCCGGAAGAAATCAGGAGGGGTCGAGGAGAGCGGAGACAAAGGCGTCTGGATCAAAAGGATAGAGGTCATCAACACCCTCGCCCGTCCCCACGTATTTGACAGGAACCTTGAGTTCGTGGGCGATAGCAATGACGCTCCCCCCTTTGGCCGTCCCGTCCAACTTGGCGATGACCAGTCCGGTGACGCCGACGGCTCCGTGGAACTCCCTGGCCTGGACCAGGGCGTTGGAGCCAAAGGTCGCATCGAGGACAAGGAGGGATTCGTCAGGGGCCCCCGGGAGCTCCTTTCCGATGACCCGGTTGATTTTCTTGAGCTCCTCCATCAGGTTCTTCTTGGTATGGAGCCTTCCCGCCGTATCGATCAGGAGATGATCGATCCCTCGGGCCTTGGCCGCCTTCAAGGCATCGAACACGACGGCAGAGGGGTCAGCCTCCGCTTGGTGGGCGATCACGTCGGCTCCAACCTTCTTCCCCCAGAGTTGGAGCTGTTCGATGGCCCCGGCCCTGAAGGTATCGGCGGCGGCCAGGAGGACTTTGTGTCCTCCATCGATCAGGCGTTTGGCGAGCTTTCCAATGGTGGTCGTCTTGCCCGACCCGTTGGCGCCGAGAAATAAGACGACAAAAGGCTTGTCGCCGCGGGCTGGAGGCCGGGCTCCCTCCTCTGGGAAAAGGCTAAGGATCCGCTCCTTTAAGGCCAGCCGGCTCTCCTCAGGGCCTGTGAAGTCGCGACGCCCGTGGACCTTCTGCACGGAGTCCAACAGAAGCCGGGTGGCGGAAGGCCCGACGTCAGCCGAAAGGAGCAGCTCTTCCAGCTCCTCGATGGTCAGCGGGTCCAGCTTCTTCTTGAGGAGGTCTTCCAAACGCTCGATGAAACCTTTACGGGTCCTGTGGAGGCTCTCCTTGAACCGGGAAAAGAGTTCGAAAGCCATTTAGAGTCCTTTCTCAAGGAAGAAGGCCGCTTTTTTCACTTCGAAGATCCCCCGGCCGACATTCCCGCCGGGCTTCAAGATCAGCGACAAGACGTATCCCTCCTTCAAAGGAAGGGCAACAACAGAGGCGTTCTCTAATTCCATGAGGATCGTTCGGATCTCCCCTTGACCCGCCCGTGTCGAGGCCAGGATGAGCTCCCTGAAGAGGAAGGCATAGCGGGCGGCGAGGCCTTCAGCATCGAAGGGTGAGGTTTCAGGAAAGAGGGCAACGACCATTCCATCGGGGTCAAAGAGGATGGTCATCACAGCCCCTTCCACCTTCTCGACAACGGAGGCCAGGTACTGACGGAAGTCCATCCTACTCCCTGAAAGGGGATTCGACCTCGGAGATCTTGACGGAGATTAACCGGGAGGTTCCGTCCTCTTGGGTGACGCCGTAGAGGGCGTCGGCGACCTCCATCGTCCGCTTGTTGTGCGTGATGACGATGACCTGATGGTGGGCCGAAAGTTCACGCAGGAGGGCAGCAAAGTGCTCGACGTTCACATCATCCAGGGGGGCATCCACCTCGTCCAAGAGGCAGAAGGGGCTCGGCCTGACCTGGAAGAGGGCGAGGAGGAGGGCGAGGGCGGCGAGGGCCCGCTCGCCACTGGACAGGAGAGCGGTGTTCGAGGTCCGCTTCCCAGGGATGCTGATCGCCATCTCCAGACCCGGCTCTTCCCCATTTTCGGTCTGGACGAACCGAAGCTCCGCGCTCCCCCCGGAGAAGAGGCGCTTCCAGAGGTGATCGAAGTGCTCGTTGACCTTCGCCAAGGTCCCCTCAAAGAGCCTTTTGATCGTCTTCTCGATCTCGGCTGAGGTGGCCTTGAGCGTCTGAATGGAGGCCTCGAGATCCTCGGCCTGGGAGGTCAGGAAGGTATGCCGTCCCGAGAGGGCTTCATACTCTTCAAGGGCGGCCAGGTTGGCAGGGCCGAGGTTTTCGAGTTTCTCCTTGAAGGCTTCCAGATCCACCTGGGCCTGGGAGGGGTCAAGGGTTTCATGGGCATAGCGGGTAGAGAGTTCCTCAAGAGAAGTGTGAGACTCCGCATGAAGTTCCTCTTCCAGGAGGGAGAGGGTCGTGGTGAGTTCGGCCTTCCTGGAGGAGAGGGTGGAGAGGGTCGCACGAAGCTCCGCCGCCTCTTTGCGGAGGGGCTTCAACTCCTCCTCGAGGCGCTTGATCTTTTCCTGTTCGACCTGGCGGGCCTCCTGATGGCGTTGGATGGATCCCTGGGCCACGGCCTCTTCCCGGGTGAATCCTTCAAGGGCCTCCTGGAGGGCCTGAAGGGCCCCTTCTAGCTCCCTTCTCCTCAGCCCTAGGGACGTCAGATCCTCCTCGAGCCTCTTCGCCTCCTGCCGGGCGCCTTCAAATTCTTCGGCAAGCCTCGCCAAAGTCCGTCGGACCCCCTCCCTTCGCTCGAACAGGGAGCCGGCTTCGATTTTGGCCTCCGTCACCTCCCTGAGGAGTTCCCCGCGCCTCTCCTCCACGGCGACTTTTTCCGCCTCCAGGGCTAAGTGTTCCTCCTGAAGCCTCCGCTCCTCCGCCTCGGCCTCCTGGAGGTCCCGGGTTGCTCCTTCGATCTCGGACTGAAGCCCCTCGATCTCGTCCGTCATGTTTTGCCATTCGGAGGAGAGGAGGGCAACCTCTCGCTTGAGCCTTTCTTCATCGGCCCTCGTCTGGGAAAGGTCCTTCTCTCGATCGCGAAGATCGAATTGGGTGGCTTCAAGCCTTTCCTCCAGGCTTTCGAGGGCCCGCTCGAGCTCTGCCAGGGTTGCCTTTGCCGATGCCTCCTCCTCTAGGAGGGTCGAAAGTTCCGCTTCCTTGGCTTCAAGGCTTCTGGAGAGTTCACGGATCTCCCGTCTCCTGGAGAGAGGGCCTGAGGGGCTGGGGGCCCCACCGGTCAGGGTGCCCCTGTGGCTTAGGACCTCCCCATCCAGGGTGGCGATAGCGAAGGGGGAGGGGAGGGCCGAGGCGAGGGCAACGGCGGTCTGAACGTCCCTGACAATGATCCCCTCCCCCAGGACCGAAAGGACCAAACCCGGACTGGCCCCATTCCCCTTCACCCGGACAAAGTCCACAGCCATCCCTTCGATCCCATCCCTGAACGGGCCCTGGGCCCGGAGCCCTTCTTGGAGCCTCTGGATCCACTCCTGGGATTTCTCGGGAGGGACTGGGAAGAGCAGGGTCGCACGGCCTGACCGTTCCTTCAGAAACGATAGGGCAGCCAGGGCATCCTCCACCGAATCGGTGACGATCCCATGAAGGGCCTCGGCCAAGAGGGCCTCGATGGCCCGTTCGTATCGGGCCTCGACCTCTAGAGCCTCGAAGAGAGTCCCCTTGAGCCCAGAGAGCTGAGCGGTGGCCCGGGCACATTCCTGCAGGAAGAGGCCTCCCCTCTCGCCCGCCCCTGCAAAGGTCGCCTCCAATTCTTTGAGCGACTCCATCCGGCTCTTCAGCCTTCCGATCTCCTCCTGAAGGAGCCCACGGTGGAGGGCCAGGTCTTGAAGCCTTTCCTCCTGTTCCATGATCTGCTCGGACAGGGCCTCCTGCTCCCGCGAAAGGTGGGAGCGTTCCCCTGAAAGACTTCTCACCTCCTCCTTCAGCCTCTCTTCCTCCGTCTGTTTTTCGTGGAGGCTCCTTTCCGCCTCCTCCATCCGGGTCTTCGACCGGCCCGCTTGGAGCAGGAGAACCCGATGCCGCTCCTTGAGGCGCGAGAGTTCGTTTCTTCTCCCTGAGAGGACCAGGGTGTGTTCGATGGTTTGGCGTCGTTTCTCCTCGAAATCTCGGCCGATCCTTTGAAGCTCTTGCCCGTACTCCCCTTCTTGCTGTGCCAGCTCTTCGAGCTTCGCCTGTAGACGGACCGACTCGTCCTCCAAGGCCTGGAAGGCCGAGGCTTCGCGGGATTCCTCCTCTTGAAGGGACCCGACCCGAAGGTGGACCCGCTCGAGGAAGGTCGATTCATCTTGAACCCTCCGACCCAGCTCATGGAGGAGCGATCGCCGGCTGACGAGCTCAGCCTCATGGCGGGTGATCTGACCCCTGATGGCGTAGAGATGCTCTTGGGCCGCGGCCAAGGCCTTTTCTCCCTCGAGATCCCTCAGGCGTTTCTCTTCTAAGAGGGCCTCAAGGCGAGAGGAGGCAGCCTCCTTCGCTGAAATGGCATCCTTGAGAGCCCTCTCCTCACTCGTGAGCCTGTTCAGTTCGTCTTGAAGGTGAAGGCTCTCATGGTATTTCAGATACAGTCTGAGGGAAGAAATCTGCTCTTGCAAGAGTTTGTAGCGTTCAGCTTTATTGGCCTGCCGTTTTAGAGAGGTCAGTTGCCGCTCGACCTCTCGGATGATATCGTTGATCCTCAGAAGGTTTTGTTGAGTGGCCTCTAACTTGTGAAGGGCCGCTTTCTTCCGGGTCTTATACTTCATGACCCCCGCAGCCTCCTCCAACAAGACCCGAAGGTCCTGGGGCTTGGCATTCACCAGGCTGTTGATCGCCTGTTGATCGATGATGGCGTAGGGTTCGGCACCGAGACCCGTATCGAGGAAGAGATCCGTGATGTCCCGGAGCCGACAAGGGGTTTTGTTCAGGAGATACTCGCTTTCACCGGATCGAAAGAGGCGACGGGTGATGCTGACTTCCTCGTAGTCAATGGGGAGGTCCCCGTGATTGTCGGAGAAGGTGAGGGTCACCTCGGCCAAAGAGAGGGGCTTTCTGATGGAGGATCCTTTAAAGATGAGATCCTCCATCCGCTCTCCGCGGAGAAGCCGGGCGCTTTGCTCCCCAAGGGCCCACCGGATGCTATCAACCAGGTTGGTCTTCCCTCCTCCATTGGGCCCGACAACGGCGGTGATCCCGGGTTCGAACTGAAGCTCCGTCTTTTCGGCGAAGGACTTAAAGCCAAAGATGGTCAGCTTCGAGAGCCACAAGGCTCATCCCCCTCCTTTTTTGGCAATCCCGGCTTGGGAGTTCTGAAGGGGGAGGCTAGCATGGGCGGGAGGAGTTGTCAAGAGAAAATACAAGAAAGTGTAGGGTATCACTGGAGGGATACTAGTTCTTGTAGGCTTAAGCGTCAAAGCCACGAAGGGCCTCCTCCGCCGCCTTCTGCTCGGCCTCTTGGAGGCTTTTTCCAGTCCCCTTCCCCAAGACCTTCCCCTGGAGGAGAACCTCTACCTCGTAGGAGGGGTGGTGGGGTGGCCCCTTTCTGCCGGTCAAGTGATAAGCCGGCAGGCTCTTGAGCCTCCCCTGGACCAGGATCTGGAGGCGGGATTTCGGATCTAAGCTTTCCTCGCGTCGGGCCTGGTCCATGAGCACCTTCTCTAGGTGAGGTTGGGCAACGTGCGAAACCGCTTCCAAGCCACGATCCAGGTAGAGCGCGGCAATGAGGGCTTCCATGGCCGAGCTTAAGATGGAGGATTTTCCCCGGCCACCCGTCTGTTCCTCACCTTTTCCCAGGTAGAGAAACTTGGGAAGTCCGATTTCCCTTGCCAGTTTGGCGAGAAACGTTGCGCTGCTCAAGTGGCCCTTCAGGAGGGACAGCTCACCCTGGGGAGCCTCTTTCAGTTCCAAAAACAGGTGACGGCTGACGAGGAAGTTCCAGACGGCATCGCCCAAAAACTCAAGCCGTTTGAAAGCTAGGGCTTCCTCTCGGGAGGCAGACTCAACCGATGGGTGCTTCAGGGCAGTGAGGAGGAGGGAAGGGTCTTGAAATTTCAAGCCTAAGGCTTCCTGGAGGGAGGCCACCTCGGGAGGAAGGATGGGATGTAGGTCCGTCATGTTACATCGAGGGTTCACGAAGCCGCAACCGCTGAGAATAGCATTACTTTTGCCCTAAGGCGCCCTCAACCTTCAAATGGAGTCCCGGCAGGACTTCCGAGGTGATCACATCACCCAGACCATACAATCCTATACGTTCAAATCGGCCCGATGTAAATTTTAAAACCTCAACAGTCTGGGCTTCGGGCGACACGAACCAGCATTCCCGCACGTTGATAGACCCGTAATCCTTGAGTTTTTCTTCTAGATCCAACCGGGTGTTTGCGGGTGAAAGAATTTCCACAATCAGATCAGGCCCCCCTTCAATCATGTGTTCACCGACAATGGCTAGGCGCTCCTTACTGATAAAGAGGAGGTCCGGTTGCCGGGTACGCAGGGGGTTCTGCTGGATCAGAATATCGAGGGGGGCATAAAGCACCTCGCCTAATTCACGGTCTGCGACAAAATGATCTAACACTCGGAAGAGAGTACGTGAAATCATCTGATGAGAGGGAGTTGGACTAGGTGTCATATAAATCAGCTCTCCATTAACGACTTCATAGCGCCGTTTCATCTCCGGCAGTTTAAGGAATTCTTCATAGGTCAGATTCTTCGTTTGAATCGACATCGTGCCCCCCGCTGCCTACAGGTGTAGAAACACTTCACCCCTACCGGGCTAGATCGAGTACTATGCTAGCAGAGCGACCTACGGGGTTGTCAAGGAAATTTAGCCCTGAACCCTATGGCCCTGTCAAGGCATCTTCGTTATTGACGGGGGACCCGGTGCTGCATAGAATTGGAGCCGGGATGGGGGTCCATGGGAACCCAGCGCGTGATTCTCACCTCCAAGGACGGGTCAAAGTTCTTGACAGTCCCTCCGGCTGGTGATATGGACCTCGCTGGAAAGGAGCCGGAGCGGATCAAGTTTGGCCGGGAGGCCCTCAGCCGGCTGAAGGTGGCGGAGCTGATGCAGGAGTGGTCAAGCCGTGGGATTCTTGCTCAGGAGCAGCAGATCGTTATGAAAACGTTGGAGAGGAAGCGACTTTGGACTTACGACGAACTGGTGGCGGAGATGCCAGAAACGAACCAGCCTAGCGAATTGTGGGATGGAGAATGGATCATGACGCCTGCACCAAGTCCCCTTCATCAGGAGGTTGTCGCTCGTCTGGCACGCGCCCTGGATGATTTTGTGTCGCAGAAAAAACTGGGGCGTGTTTACTTTGCCCCTCTCGATGTCATCCTGAGCCCGCGGCGGGTCGTCCAGCCGGACATTCTGTACATCTCCAATGCCAAGCGCGCCATTATTCAGGATCAGATTCGTGGCGTTCCCGACCTGGTGGTGGAGGTGGTCTCGCCGGGGACCTGGCGGCGGGATCATGTGGACAAGAAGGCGTTATACGAACAATTTGGCGTACAAGGTACTGGATCGTCGATCCGGAGGCCAGGACAATTGACGTGCTGGTGTTAGAGCAAAAGAGTTTTCGGTTGTTGAGCCGTTTTGGCCCAGGCGAGAAAGCACGGTCGCAGGTCCTGGCGGGCTTTGAAGTGGATGTTGAGTTTGTCATCGGATAGGCTTCTCCCTCACGCGACGCTGCCGCGGCCTTCAAGCAGTGGGGGAGGCCGCGTGGTTCGGATGGCACGACTG
>JACQHM010000276.1 GCA_016199025.1 Candidatus Methylomirabilota bacterium
GACGACGTCAGGCTGAAGGTCGCTGACGACCTCAATCGTCTGGAGCCCATGGGCGGCCTCGCCCACGATGTCGATGCCTCCTTCCCGGCTGAGGATCAGGCGGAGCCCTTCCCGAAACAGCCGGTGATCATCAGCGATCACGACCCGGATCCGGCCTCCCAGCCCCCTCTCCCCCCTCTACAGAAAAATAAGATGCGCCTGTCACAATTTTTGTGACAGGCGCGCATGACTAAAGCAATCGCAGCTCAGCCCTTGTACACCTATATGAGCGAGGGATGACAAGACCCCACGTGAACACTGCCTTGGCCCCCAGCCAGTCAGGCCGGTAGGGCTTGTGTACCCCGTTCCACCAACGGTGTCAAGCAAAAAGTGTAGGAGGTTCCTGATAATCGGAGGGGAGAGGGGGACGCCGGTTCGTATGGAAAGAAGGTAGACCTTCGAAAGCAGGGAAGACAGAGGAGCATCTTGGACAAAGGGAAGGAACCTCTTCAGACATCCTCCTGGGCGACGCGGACGACCTCGGCGATGGTTGTGATCCCCACCTTGACCTTCTCCCAGCCATCCTCCCGAAGGGGTTTCATCCCTCGCTCCACCGCTGTCTGCTTGATCTGGTTGGCATCAGCCTTCTGGAGGATCAACCGCTGGAGCGGCTCGGTCACCACCAACAGCTCGTAGATCCCGATCCGACCTTTGTAGCCCAGGAAGTTACACTCGGAGCAGCCCTGGCCCTTGAACAGAGCAAGGCCCCGTAGCTTCGTCGCGTCCAGGCCCAGCTCCCGAAGCTCCGCCTCCTCAGGAACATAGGGTACCTTGCAGCCCAGGCAGATCTTCCGAACGAGGCGCTGGGCCAAGACGGCAACCAACGTCGAGGAAACGAGGTAGTCCTCAATCCCCATATCCAGGAGGCGGGTGATCGCCCCGGCGGCATCGTTGGTGTGGAGGGTGGACAGGACGAGGTGACCGGTCAACGCGGCGTGGATGGCGATCTCGGCCGTCTCCGCATCCCGGATCTCCCCCACCAGGATGATGTCCGGGTCTTGCCGAACGATGTGGCGGAGACCCGAGGCGAAGCTCAAGCCGATCTTGGGCTTCACCTGGATTTGGTTCACCCCCTCGAGCTGGTACTCGACAGGGTCCTCGATGGTGATGATCTTCTTCTCAACGGAGTTCAACTCCCGGAGGGCCCCATAGAGGGTTGTGGTTTTCCCACTCCCTGTCGGGCCGGTCACCAGGATAATCCCGTGAGGTTTTTTGATCAAGGTCTCGAACTGCCGCTCCGTCCCCTGGCCGAAGCCTAGCTCCCCCAAACCGAGGAGGACGTTGCTTCGATCCAGGAGACGCATGACGATGCTTTCTCCATAGATCGTCGGAATGGTGGAGACCCGGATGTCGAGGTCTTGGCCGCCGAGCTGGAGTCGGATCCGCCCGTCCTGTGGAAGCCGCCGCTCGGCGATGTTCATCTTGGCCATGATCTTGATCCGGGAGACGATGGCCGCCTGGAGGCGCTTCGGCGGGGATTCAGCGTCTATCAGGACGCCGTCGATCCGGTACCGGACCCGGAGCTTCCCTTCGAAGGGCTCCACATGCACGTCGGAGGCCCGACTCTCCACGGCCCTGGAGAGGATCAGGTTCACCAGGCGGACCACCGGGGCCTCCGAGGCCATATCTTTCAATTGCTCGACGTCCTCCTCCTCGGCCAAGCGGGAGCCCTCGTCTTCCAGATCCTTGATGATCTTTTCCATCGTGCTGGAGGAGCTATAATACTGATCCAGGGCCCTCAGGACCTCCCGCTCCCTCCCTAAGAGGACCTTCACCTCATACCCCGTCCGGAGGCGGATGTCATCCAGGGTGTAGAAATCCAGCGGGTCGGCCATGACGACGCTCAAGACGCCGTTGGAGAGGTCCAGGGGGAAGAACCTGTACTGCTTCATGAACTTCTGGGGAAAGTGGTTGATCACAGGGTAGAGGTTCAAGGAAGGATCAGCAAGGGAAACGATGGGGACGCCAAGTTGGTCGCTTAAGGCCTGGAGGACCTCCTCCTCGGTCAAGAAACCCAGCTCCTGGAGGACCTGGCCCAAGCGCTCCCCTCCCTCTTTTTGCCGCGTCAGGGCCTCGTGGAGCTGCTCGGGGGTCAGGGCGCCCCGCTCGACCAGGATGCCTCCGAGAAGCTTCTTTTTCCCGCCTTTCATTGTGGCCTCGAGAAGGGATGCTACCGCATCAGAGGTCGGCTGTCAAGGCACACGAGACGCCCAGCCAAATCATCAACCAATATAGACCTGGTCACTTCTTCTGAGAGGCCTCCTGGAGCGCCTTGTCGATCAACGCCTGGAAGGCCGGAAGGGGCTGGGCGCCGGTTAAGAGGCGGCCGTTGATGAAAAAGGTCGGGGTGGCAGAGATGCCGACCTTCTCCCCGTCCTGGGTATCCTTGGCCACCTCGGCCCGGTACTTCCCGCTCTCGAGACACGCCTCGAAGGCCGTTGGGTTGAGGTTCAGCTCCTTCGCGTACCGCTTGAGATCGGGGATATCGAGGCGGGGCTGATTTTCGAAGAGCTTATCGTGGTAGGGCCAGAACTGGCCCTGCTCCGACGCGCACTGGGCGGCCTCGGCCGCCTTCCTGGCATAATGGTGGCTGGGAAGGGGGAAATCCCTGTACACGAGCCTCACCTTCCCATCGTAGGCCTTCATGACCTCTTTCAGCACGGCCTGGCTCTCTCTGCAATACGGGCACTGGAAGTCGGAGAACTCGATGATGGTGACGGGGGCCTCCTTTGGGCCTAACGAAGGATCGTCGTCGGCGCTCACCTGGATCACAGGCAGCTCCGGCTCCTTCAGGTCGATGGACACTGGGATCCGGCGCATAAGCGATTCGGCCAGGGCCGCCCTTCGAGAGGAACGCTTCTGATCGAAGAGGTATTCCCTCGCCCTCTCCCTCCAGGCCTCCTTCCCACCCTGGAGCCGATCCTTGTTCGCCTCTAGAAGCTCCTCCACCTCTTCCTCGCTCACCTCCTGGGCCTCCTTGCCGATGAGCTCCTCCACCGAGACGCCTTTCCTCTCCGCCTCCTTCTTTAAGAGTTTTTCCTCGACCAGCTCCTGGACCTTCTGTTGAATGAGCCGAAACCTCTGAACGTCCAGTGGGTACAGTTGAGCGGCGAGGGCCTGCTCGACCTCTGCTAACGTGATGGCCTCCTCGCCAACCTTCGCAACGACCCTCTCCCCTCCCCCGCCAGGATCTTCCCCTGAGAACCCCACCCCCGGGCAGACCAGCAGGGTCCAGAGGATACCAAAAGCCACCAGCGTTGGACACCTGTTCATGAACGGACCTCCTCTTTAGAGAGAAAGGCGAGGTGGGCCTCGCCCTTACGAGAGCTTCTTCTGAAAGTACTCGATGGTCTGCATCAGCCCCGCCTTCAGATCGACCTTTGGCCGCCAGCCGAGCCTCTCCATCGCCCGAGAGATGTCCGGCCGCCTGACCTTGGGGTCGTCAATGGGAAGCGGTCGAAACTCAACAGGGCTCCCGCTTCCTATGAGCTGCTTGACGAGATGGGCCAGCTCCAGGACGGAGACCTCGTGGGGGTTCCCCAGGTTCACCGGCTCGTGCTCCCTGGAGAGGAGCAGCCGAAAGATCCCTTCGATCATGTCATCAACATAGCAAAAGCTACGGGTCTGGGAGCCGTCCCCGTAAACCGTGATCGGCTCGCCCTTGAGGGCCTGGACGATGAAGTTGGAGACAACCCGCCCGTCGTTCAATCTCTGGCGAGGACCATAGGTATTAAAGATACGAACGATGCGGGTGTCCAACCCATGGGCGCGGTGGTAGGCCATGGTCATCGCCTCGGCGAACCGCTTCGCTTCGTCGTAGACACCGCGGGGGCCAACGCTATTCACATTGCCCCAGTAGTCCTCGCGCTGGGGGCTGACCAGGGGATCGCCGTAGACCTCCGAGGTAGAGGCAAGGAGGAAGGTTGCCCCCTTCGCCTTGGCCAGGCCCAACGCCTTATGGGTGCCCAGGGCGCCGACCTTCAGCGTCTGGATCGGGTATTTGAGATAATCGACCGGGCTGGCAGGGGAGGCAAAGTGGAGGATAGAGTCGAGGGGGCCCTCGACGAAGATGTACTCGGTAACATCGCACTTGATGAATCGAAAACGCTCGTGCCCGATCACATGGGCAACGTTCTCGGGGTCGCCGGTGATGAGGTTGTCCATGCAGATGATCTCGTGGCCCTCCTGAAGCAGGCGGTTACAGAGGTGGGACCCCAAGAAGCCGGCCCCTCCCGTGATCAGGGTTCTAGGCATCACTCACCGTTCGATGTTCGACGTCCGATGGGACCATCCCGTCAACGCCCCATCCCGAGATACTCAAAGCCCAGGGCGAGCATCGCATCCTTGTCGTAGAGGTTCCGGCCATCAAGAAGTAGGGGCCGGCGCATCAACGTCTTGACCCTGGCCAGATCCAGCTCCTTGAACTCCTGCCACTCCGTGGCCACGATGAGGGCCTCGGCCCCCTCGGCCGCCTCGTAGGCGTCCCGGCAGAAGGTCGCGTTCTGAAGCTCCAGCCGGGCGTTCTCCATCGCCTTGGGATCATAGGCCCGGACGAGAGCCCCCTCCCGCTGAAGGAGCTTAATGATCCTCAAAGCAGGGGCTTCCCGGAGATCGTCGGTATTTGGCTTAAAGGCGAGACCCCAAACGCTCATCCGTTTCCCCTTGATGATCCAGAGACGGTCTTTCAGCTTCCGGAGGACCACCTCTGCCCTGCTTAAGTTGATCCGCTCCACCTCCTTGAGAAGACCGAAATCGCAGCCAAGCTTTTCCGCGATCTTCACAAAGGCCTGGAGGTCTTTCGGAAAACAGTAACCACCGAATCCGATCCCCGCATTTAAGAAAGAGCGGCCGATCCTGGGGTCAAGCCCCATCCCTGCAGCCACCAACCTCACATCCGCCCCCACCTGTTCGCAAAGATCGGCCACGGCGTTGATGAAGGAGATCTTCATGGCCAGGAACGAGTTGGAGGCGTGCTTGATCAGCTCAGCGCTCTCGATGTTCGTCAGCAGGAGTGGGACCGGCCTGGGGAAGGAGCAGGGCTTGTGGATGGGGCACGCAAAGGTCCCTTCAACGATGGGGCCGTACAGCTCCTGGAGGAGCTGCTTGGCCCGATCCCCCTGCACGCCGACGACGAGCCGGTCCGGGTGGAGGAAATCCTCAACGGCCGAGCCCTCCCGCAGGAACTCAGGTGTCGAAGCAACATCGAACTCCACCCTGCTTTTCCCGTAGGCCTTGAGCGTCCGTTCAATC
>JACQHM010000267.1 GCA_016199025.1 Candidatus Methylomirabilota bacterium
CTCTCCCCCTTGATGGGGGAGAGTAAGGGTGGGGGTGCACAGGAGAGATCCACCCCGGCCGCGATCCTTAAGCCTCAACCCCGGGGGGCCTCGAAATGGGATCTCCAGTTCATGCGGCTGATCACGGCCAAAGAGCTGGGGCTGGGGGTCATCCTGCTCTCCCTCCTCCTGGCCTTTAGCCTTGGCGCGTTTCACGCCTTGGAGCCCGGCCACGGGAAGACGGTAGTGGCAGCCTATCTGGTCGGCTCTCGGGGGACGGCGGGGCATGCGCTGCTTCTGGGGCTGATCGTCACGGCCACGCACACCGCAGGCGTCTATCTCCTGGGACTCGTGACGTTGTCCCTCTCCAAGTATGTGTTCCCCGAGCGGCTGTACCCCTGGCTGGGCTTCCTCTCCGGGATAGCCATTGTGGGGATGGGCTTGATGATCTTCTCCAGGCACTATCGCCGGCTTTCAAGTGGCAGAGCTGAACCACTTACAGCGCATCACCACCCTCATGACCATGCTCATCCTCACCCCCATGGCCACTCCCATCCCGAACAGGGGCAGGGGCCTTTGTACCATCACCACGATGACGCCGACCACCGCCACGGACATCCCTACCCCCATGAGGATCGAGGGCCGGGGACCGTGGCCTACCAGGAGCTCTTGACCCTGGGGATCACGGGAGGGATCGTCCCCTGTCCGGCAGCCCTGGTCGTCCTCCTGAGTGCCATCTCCCTTGGTCGGATCGGGTTCGGATTGCTCTTGATCGTGGCCTTCAGCGCCGGGCTGGCCCTGGTCCTGATGGGGATCGGCCTGCTGATGGTCTATGCCCGGCGGTTCATGGCCAGGTTCAGTGGGGAGGGGAGGCTCCTCCACAGGCTTCCCCTGGTCTCCTCCCTCGCCATCGCCCTTTTAGGCGTCGTCATCGCCGTTCAATCCCTGGTCAGCGGAAATATCCTCCCGTTCAGGCTCTGAACAACCCCCCCATTTCGAGGATCGGGAACCGTCACTTGATAGCGATCCTCCCACTCCCGCCCAAGGGGGAGGGGAAGGGCAGAGGGCCGCAGTCGAAGGGGAAGATCCCCGACCGCTCTGCCAGGAACTTCACCGTTGCCTCCTCGTCCTGCTTCACGTAGCGCCTGATGCCGAAGGCCGGGATCGAGATCACATGGTCCTTCCCGTCGCTCCTGAAGGTCACCGAGATCAGGACCGATCGACCATCCCGATCCACCAGGATGACAGAAGGGTAGCACTGATCATTCCAGGCGATGATAGAAAAGCTCACCTCCTTCACGCCCTGGGGTACCCGGGCGGCCGGGTTCCGTTCCGGGAACAGGGTCGTACACGAGGTCAAGCCGATCAGGATCGGAAGTAGCCAGAAGATTCGCATCACTGTCTTCTCGAGGGGAATGGGAGTCAGCGGGGGAAGGATAGCACAGGAGCAGGGCTCTTTCAACCGGAGACGAGATGTTGCCTACATCTATCTGGACTGCATGGTGAACGAAGCGGTGACGGTGCTGGCCCGGCGGGCGCTGGAGCAGAAGGTTGATCCGAGGCCGATCATCCAACGGCTGCGGAGGGAGATTCCAGCGGAGATGGTTGACTGGACAGGTCCCGATGACCGGAGATCCAGGATAAGAAACGCAGAAGGCCTTGATTTGGCATCCACGAGAGTGTGTCCGAGCAAAGAGCGCCCCTGAGCCGGGTCTAAGTGCGTTCATACTTAACACACAACTTATGTGTGCTATCCTTGAAACAGGAGGAAATCCAAGATGCCGACCCCGGTGAAACGTCTGACCTTTCGGCTCCATCAGCCCACGATTGCGGGGATCGAGGAGCTGGTCCAAAGCGGCTTGGCTCCCAGTAAGAACGCCCTGATTGAGCAGTTGGTAGAGCAGGCCCTCCGGCGGCACCGGCAGCAGCAGCGGGAGGAGGAAGCCTTCAAGCAGTATCAAGCAGCTTTTGAAAACCCCACCTACCGTGCCGAGCAAGAGGCCCTCCTCCACGTTTTCGCGCTGGCTGATGCCGAGACGGCGCGACAAGTCGAGTAAGCGCAATGCGCCGGCGATGGGCCCTGGTCAAAGCTGACCTGGGGGAACCCCTTGGGCATGAGCAAGGATTCCTCCGGCCGGTGCTCGTCATCAGCAACGAGGCTTTCAATCGAGCCTCCGGCCTGTTGACAGTCCTCCCAGCCACCTCGGTGAAACCGGGTCGCTCCCCACAGCTCTTCGAGGTGTTCCTCCCGGCGGGGGCCGCCGGCAATCCTGTCGATTCGATTTCGGCACCGGACCGGAGCGATTGGCGCCAAGGGTTGAGACGGAAACATACCCTCAGCATCCTGCGGAAAGGAAAAGGTTTAACCCCTAAGGAACCCGTCACTCCATCACCTGGAACCTCCGGATCGCCTCTTCTGGACCCCTCATCGCTCGAAGAGACGGAGGAATTCCGCTGGACTGACGATCCGGATGCCTCGAAGAGGAAGAGGTCAACCTCTCCGCTTCGGACTTTCCTGAGCACCTGGTCAGGGGGACCACCGGGGAAGAGGAGCGCGGACAGGAGAACGTTGGTGTCAGGGAAATCGTCCACGTTTTCGTCGTTCGTGCCATCTGGTGCTCCGTTCGTGCTTAGTCTTACTGAGCAGAATACTCCATGGAAGGCCTTTGTCAAGCAATTCCGTCCTTCTGGTCAGGTTGCCTACCCCTGACCGCTTCACCCTTGTAAGATGGGCATCAAGTGAGAAGCGGTCAGCCGTTGACCGGCTTACAGGGCGTCTGCTATGGTTAACCCGATGCGTGCTCGATATATAGGGAGGCCTGAAAGGGGTGAAGAGGGGCGGCGGCGGGGAGCAGCAGATGCTGGCCCTGGCCCGGGGCCTGATGGCCGACCCCAAGCTCCTCCTCTTAGACGATCCTTTTTTCAGCCTCGCCCCGAAGGCAGCCGGGATGCTGGAACAGACCATCAAGGATCTTCCCAGAGAAGGGTTTCAGTCCTCATGGTGGGACAGCATGTGAGACGCCTCCTCGCCTTATCCGACCGGGCCTGCCTCCTTCAGGCTGGGAGGATCTTGCTGGAAGGGGAAGGAGAGGGTCTCCTGGAACACCCGCTGCTCAAGCAGTCCCTCTTAGGCCTCTAACACCCACCGCCTCGTGAAGGAGAGCCGATGGAATTCCGACGACTCGACGACCTCCGAACCACCGACGGAAAACCTGTTCCCGCCTACCTCTACCTGCCCGAGAAGCCCCTGGGAGGGGTGGCCCTCTGCCACGGCTATGGGGGTTGCAAGGAACACATGGTGGGGCTCGGCGCCAGGTTGGCCGAAGAGGGGCTCACCGCCCTTTGCTTCGACCTCCGGGGCCACGGCGAGAACCAGGCCCTCTTCGATGACAGGATGCTGGACGATCTCGAAGCAGCGATCCAGTTTCTTCGACGCTACGGGAAGGTCGCGGCCATCGGCCATAGCCTGGGGGGACGCCTGGTCTTGATGAGCACGGCGGACCTGGTCGTCGCCATTTCACCGGCGGTCCCGAAAACCCCTTCGGAGGAGGGGAAGCAGATCCTCCTCGCCTTTGGCAGCACCATGGTGAAGACAGCCGATCCGGCCCAGATCCTGGAGCTCCTCCAGGATTTAGGAGAGGTCCCCAAAAAGGAAGGGACCAAGCTCCTTGTTTATGCCAAAGGGGACATCCCGAGCTTGATCGAAGGGACCCTGGATTTGAAGAAGGGCCTCCCCCAGGCCGAACTCCTGGAGATCACGACCCACCAGCATCAGCCGGTCCCTCTCTCCAAAAGCGTCCTCCGCTACCTCCACCACTGGTTCAACCACGCAGAGCTGAAATACAACGTCGAAGTCCTGGAGGAGGTGCCGAGGTGGCTGAAGACG
Organism: Candidatus Methylomirabilota bacterium; assembly: GCA_016199025.1. GTDB lineage: Bacteria > Methylomirabilota > Methylomirabilia > Methylomirabilales > JACQHM01 > JACQHM01. Next base: position 3,866 of record JACQHM010000267.1, read on the forward strand.
AGGCTCGGCTGAAGAGGCTTAAGATTTCTGACCCTCGTACCGGGGCCCGGCCACCTTCCGGAGGCGCGTGAAGTCGTGCTTGGCCTCGACCCATCGGACGGTCCCTGAGACAGAGCGCATCACCAGCGAGGTGGTCCGGGCCCCTGACCCGAAATAGCGGACCCCCTTCAAGAGCTCACCGTCGGTGATGCCGGTGACCGCCACGAAGACATTCTCCCCTCTGCAGAGGTCATCGATGGTGAGGACCCGGTTCAGGTCGTGACCCTCCTCCTTGGCGACCTGCCTCTCCCGATCGTCCCGGGGCCACAGCTTACACTGCATGTCCCCGCCCAAGCACTTCAGGGCGGAGGCTGTCACCACCGCCTCGGGGGCGCCCCCGATTCCCATCAGGACATCGATCCCGGACTCCTCCAGGCCGGCCATGATGCCGGGGGCGACATCCCCATCGCTGATGAGCTTCAGCCTGGCCCCCGCTTCCTTCACCTCCCGGACAAGCTGTTCGTGGCGCGGTCGATCCAGGATGACCACGGTGAGGTCTTCGACGTTCCGACCCATCGCCTTGGCGATCCTCTTCAGGTTCTCCTTGACAGGGGCCTCGATGTCGATGACCCCTTTGGCCCTGGGGCCAACGGCGATCTTCTGCATGTAGACCACGTGGGTGAAGAAGAGGCTCCCCTGCTCGGCGATGGCGACCACGGAGATGGCACCGGGCCGCCCGTTGGCGAGGAGGTTCGTCCCGTCAATGGGATCCACGGCCACATCCACAGAAGGAGGCGAGCCGTTTCCCACCCGCTCCCCGATGTAGAGCATGGGGGCCTCGTCCTTCTCCCCCTCCCCGATTACCACCACCCCGTCCATATTCACGGCGTTGATGGTATGACGCATGGCGTCCACGGCAGCCTGGTCGGCTTGTTCCTTCTCGCGACGGCCCATCAAGCGTGCCGCCGCCATGGCCGCCGCCTCCGTCACCCTGACCAGCTCCAGCGCCAGATTGCGATCCATGGTTTCGCTCATGCCAGCCCCTCCCCTCTTCCAATGAAATCAAGCGGTTAGCCATCAGCTATCAGCCGTCAGCGAAAGCCCGGAAAGGCAAAAACTGCTGCTTCTCATGGCTGATGGCTGAAGGCTTCTTTCTATGATAACGTTTCCTCGTTGGGATTGCCAGTCGTCCGCACAGAGAAAATCCCCCGTTCCCCCCTTTTCCAAAGGGGGGGTAGGAGGGATTTCTGGGGAGAGGATGGGTAGGGGTGGCCGTCGAAACCCCCTTGACGGCCTGTGGGACTTCCTGTACCGTGAGCGTACAGCCGGAAGCCATCCCCTGATTGCGGATTGCTGATTTCGGATTTCGGATTGAAAGATGGGTACAGACTTCCCAAATCCGAAATCCACAATCCCAAACCAAAATCCTGAGAGCCGACGGCTGAAGGGTGAAGGCTCAACATCTGAGAAGGAGCGCTTCTGATGATCGTCAAATCGTTCCATCGCCCGCCGGCCATCTCGTCGAAGGGGATGGTCGCCTCTCCTCATCCCCTCGCAACCCTGGCCGGCCTCGACATCCTCCGTGATGGCGGGAACGCCATCGATGCCGCCATCGCAACGGGGGCCGTCCTGAACGTCGTCCTCCCGTCGATGACCGGCTTAGGCGGCGATCTTTTCCTGGTCACGTTCTCCCGGAAGGAGGGGAAGGTCCTGGCCTTGAACGGCTCGGGGAGAGCCCCCTCCGGGATCTCGGCAGAAGCTGTCTTAAAACTCGGGCATCGGACGATGCCTCCCCGTGGCATCCTCTCGGTCAGCGTCCCCGGTCTGATCAATGCCTGGGAAGAGGCCATAAAGCGGCTTGGCACAATGCCGCTCTCAAAGGTCCTCCAGCCGGCTATCCGCTATGCCACCGACGGCTTCCCCGTCTCCCCGGATCTTTCCTCGATGATGATCCAGCAGCGGGAGATCCTCCTGAAAGACGCTGAGGCGGCCAGGATCTTTCTGAAGGGTGGCCACCCGTTCCAGTCTGGTGAACGGCTTGTCCAGCCGGAGCAGGCCCGGTCTCTCCGGATCATCGCCGAGGGGGGGCGTGAGGCCTTCTATAAAAGAAAACTGGCGGAGGCCATCGTCAAGACCTCCGAGGCGTTGGGTGGCTTTTTCTCCCTAGACGACCTCACCAAATACCGGTCGATCTGGACAGAGCCTGTCAGGGTGACCTACCGGGACTACGACGTCTATACCCCTCCGCCCAATTCCCAGGCGATCACCCTCCTCATTGCCCTGAACCTGGTCGAAGGCTTCGACCTGGGCTCTCTCGGCCAGAACTCCGCCGAGGCCCTCCACCTCCTGGTCGAGGCCAAGAAGCTGGCCTTCACCGACCGGGACCGCTTCATCGCCGATCCAGACTTCGTGACCATTCCTGTGGCCGACCTCCTCTCCAAAGAGCGCGCCAGACGGCGAAGGTCCGAGATCGATCGAGCCCAGGCCCGTCCCTTTGCTGCCCTGGCCGCCGCAGCCGACACCATCGCCCTCGCCACAGCAGACGCGGAGGGGAACTGGACCTCTCTGATCCAGAGCCTCTATTCCCCCTTCGGGTCGGGGATCTGTATTCCGGGGACAGGAATTCTGCTCCACAACCGTTTGATGGGACTCTCCCTGGACCCGGACCACCCGAACTGCCTCGAAGGCGGGAAGCGGCCCCGGCACACCTTGAGCCCTGTCCTGGTTCTAAAAGATGGTCTCCCCTTCCTCGCCGTCGGCACCCGGGGGGCCGACGGGCAGATCCAGACCCTTTTGAGCCTCATCACCGACGTCATCGACTTCGGGAGGGATGTCCAGGGGGCTCTTGAGGCGCCGAGATGGCTCCACGGAGGGAGGCTTCCCGGGGAGGACCCTGAGGAGTTACGGCTCGAAGGGGGGATGCACGAAGAGCCACGTGAAGCCCTGAGACGGAAAGGCCACAAGGTCACGATCGTCCCGGCCTTCGACTACAACATGGGCTACGCCCAGGGGATCCAGCGGGATCCCGCCACGGGAACGTTGATCGGCGGGGCCGATCCCCGGGGCGAGGGCTCGGCGTTAGGATGGTAACAAGGACTGACTACCAACCGACCTCCCGGCGACCGATCGCGGACATGTTCCGCAGGACCGCCCGCGGCCCGGTCCGGCTTTGCGTAAGATGGGGCATCCACCCCGACATGATCTCCTACCTCTCGATCGTGGCCGCTACTGGGGCGGCCTTTTGTTTCTGGAAGGCCAAAAGCTTTCCGGTCCTGTTGATCGCTGGTCCGGCCTTCTGTTACCTCCGGCTCTGGTTCAACATGCTGGACGGCATGGTGGCGCTGGCGTCAGGCCAGGCGAGCTGGCGTGGCGAGATCTTGAACGACCTCCCCGACCGGATCTCGGACGTGCTGATCTTTGTCGGGGTCGCCCACAGCGGCCTCAACGCCCCATCGGGCGGGTATTTGACCGCGATCCTCGCCCTGCTGACCGCCTACGTCGGGATGCTGGGACAGGCCGTCGGCGTCCACCGCGAGTTCGGTGGGATGATGTCGAAGCCCTGGCGGATGGTGGCCTTACATATTGGCTCATGGATCACGCTCGGCCTCTTGTGGTGGGGCGAGGGTCGGATCCGCTATGCCGGCTTAACGGTGCTGGACTGGACGCATCTCGTCATCATCCTCGGGTGCGTGCAGACGATCGGGGTCCGGCTGGCCCGGATCATGCGGGCCCTGAGGGAAAAGGCGACCGGCACGGCCACGGGTTGATTCTGATGTCGCCAAGTGCTGCCCTCCAGAGCGAGGTCTTTCGCCTCTATCTTTTCATCGTGGGCGGGCTGTTGGGTGCCGCCGGCGTGGCGCTGGCGGTGCTGACCTGGGGGCTCAAAAAGAACGTGCAATCAGTCTGGGTCACCTATCGGGGGTGGCTGATGATGGTCCCGGCGGTCATGGGGTGCATCTTCGCCGGCCGCGAGGCCACGCTCGTCGGCTCCTCGCTGGTGGCCCTCTTCGGGCTGAAGGAGTTTGCCCGGGCCACTGGGCTCTACCATGACTGGTGGATGACCGGTGGTGCCTATCTGGCGATTGTCGCCGTCTCAGTCGTCTCGCTGGTGGCCGACCCCTTCAGTGGACAGCCCGGCTGGTTCGGGCTGTTCATGACGCTGCCCGTCTACGCGATTGCCCTGCTTTTGATGATCCCCATCCTGCGTAACCGGACAGAGGGACAGCTCCAGGCGGTCTCGCTGGCCATCGTGGGTTTCATCTACATTGGGTGGATGTTCGGCCACCTGGGATTTCTGGCCAACTCGAACCACCCCTATGGCTATCTACTCTATATGATCTTTGCGGTAGAGCTGAACGACGTGGCCGCGTTCACCTTTGGCAGGCTTTTCGGTCGGCACAAGCTCCGGAGCCAAATCAGCCCCAACAAGACCTGGGAGGGCTCCCTGGGGGCCCTGACCATGTCAATGATCATGCCCTGGATCCTGGGGTTCTCGTTCCCACACTTCGGGCCGGTGCAGCGGGTGCTTACGGGGCTGATCGTCGGCATCGGGGGGCAGTTGGGCGATCTTTCGATCAGCGTCATCAAACGGGACCTCGGGGTCAAAGACATGGGGGCAACCATCCCCGGACACGGAGGGATCTTGGACCGGATCGACAGCCTGATCTATGTGGCTCCATTGTTCCTCCACATGGTCAACTACTTCTACGGGCTCCGCTGAGATGAAGGAATGGCGATACGATACGGCCCAGGACCTGGACCAGACCATCGTCGAACGCCTGCGCCGGTCTCCTCGGGAACCCGACATGCTGGTCTACGGGCTCCGCTCGCTGGCCGCCCTCATGATCCGGGCGTGGCTCCGGGTCTGTCATCGCCTGGAGGTGATCGGCCGCGAGGATCTGCCCGCCGAGGGTTCGTATGTGCTGGTCGCCAACCACACGAGCCACCTCGACGCCTTATGCCTGCTCTCGGTCCTCCCCTTGAAGAAGCTCCATCGTGCCTTTCCGGCAGCGGCGGCCGACTATTTCTTTACCAGCATCCCCCGCATTGCCATTGCCGCCGTGGTCGTGAACGCGTTGCCCTTCGATCGAGAAACCCACTTCCGTCAGAGCCTGAACCTGTGCAAGGAGTTGCTGGCGAATCCGGGGAACATCCTGATC
>JACQHM010000268.1 GCA_016199025.1 Candidatus Methylomirabilota bacterium
CCGCTGACGTTATCCGCCATTGCCTTTTGCCGCTTCTGGGAAGAGAGGAGTTGATTAGCAGGACTGCCCGGCGATGGTAAAGCCGAAGCTGTATCTGGACACCTCGGTCCCCAGCGCCTACTTCGATCCTCGGGCGCCGGACAGACAGCGGCTGACCCGGCAGTTCTGGAGCGACCGGCTTTCTGATTTCGACCCGGTGATTTCTACGGTTGTCTTGAAGGAGATCGGTGATACGCCGGATCCAAAGAGACGGAAGGAGATCGAGAATCTGGTAGGTAGACGTAGAGGGGGAGAGATGCGGGAGATCACTGAGGCCGAGAAGAGAGCGATCTGGGAGGGGGTCAAGAAGGAGTTCCCGGATGACGAGATGATGCAAGAGATTCATTACGTCCGGCGGATTCACCAGATGTACACGGAGGATCTCTCGCGAGCCGACCGGATCGCCTTCTACCAGGAAGCGGAGCAAGGCGTTTCGGTGAAGGGAAAGAGCGGCAACGGCGGATAACAACGCGTTCACGCGACGGCGCCTGTGGCGCCTTCTGGCTCCTCCCTCTCGCCTTCCCCTTACAAGCAGGCCATCTCTCCCGCCCCGTCCTTTGACCCTCCTGGTGACAGTGAGGGCTCCAAACCCCCACCCAAGAAAGCAGAATCGGTAGGGAGGTCGCTGAACACTCTCAGGCAATGAGGGCCTCTCCCACGAGCAACCTTCGAGAGCAAGACCTTCAGGTGACCTCGCAGATGTACTCCGGTGGGCGGGGGGCATACGTGATCGAGCACCCGGACCCGAGCCTCGCCTCCGCCTCCCTGATCGCCGCCTCAACGGTCCGGAACGGTTCGAAACCTAAGCAGGCCGCGACCTCGGGATCGGTGGCGCCGGCCATGAAGACGCTACTTAGGTGCCGCATCGGGTAGAGCCCCTGCCCGTAGAGGATTAATGGGTGGGCGCCATGATACCCGTAGGCGTGGCGATACTTATGCACGTACTCGGGACGCCTGGCGTAGTCCTCGGCGTACGTGTCCCAGATCTCCACGGGGTCCTGGAGGTAGGGCAGGACCTTCTCGAACAGCTCGATGTAGGAGGGGTGGTGGATCGGGTGGAACTGGCGGAGGCAGGGATTGACCAGGATCAGGATCCCCCCCTGCCGAACCAGGGGCTTGTTCCGGAACCGGGCAAAGCTATAGGACAACCCCCAGTTCCTCACGTGAATCGGGTTCATGATGGACAGCTTCGAGTAGTGTTCCCGATTCGGCACGCCGTAGATCAGGACGTCCGACTGGCCCCGAACAGGGAGCACCTGCTGCCGCTCCATGAGCGTGAGCGCTTCGCCATGGGTCCCACCCACCGAACCGGCGAAGATGCCGATCGGCTCTCCAGGCTCGGCATTGTTCAGGACACACTCGATCTGGAAGATCTCCCGCCCTTTCGCCGCCAGGGTCCGTTCCACGAGCTGTCCCATCTCGTTCAAGAGCTTCTGGAACGAGGAGTTCCGATGGTCCATCGTGGACTTCCCGGAAGCAAAAGGGAAGGGGCGGTGGTGCTGCCGGATGCTCCGCCAGGTCCCTAAGCCCACAACGGTCGATTTCCACCCCCCGTTAAATGGCGTCACGGGCATGCTGAGGTAGATCAAGAGATCCGAATCGGTGACGACCCGGTTCACCTCGACCTCGAAGCCCCGTTCCGTCTCGCCGAGATGCACGACGGCCTCCGGATCCTCGGCATCATGACAGGAGAGATGGCCCGGACTCAAGAGATAGGGGAGCCTCGGGCCGAGGATCGTCGTCAGTTCCTTTGCCGTCCACTTCCGGTGGAGGGCATTAGCGCAAACCAAGCGGACCCGTGAGCGCGGGACTCCTGCCGCCTCCAGCTCCTCAAAGAGGATGCCGATGGCCAGCTCGCGAAAATCCTGCGGCTGCATCGGGACAATGGGCATCACCGGATCATCAAAGGTGATGGTAACCTGCGCCTTCGGGCCGACCAATTTTCTGAGCGGCTCGTGATCAGTAGGGGCCTGGAGCGCCTCCCGGAGGACCCTGGCAGGGTCTTGGAGGGGCGGAAGCGGGTCCGGCGGCTGGAGGACCCGTGCCCGCTCAGGGAGCTTCACCTGGAGAAACCCATCCCCATAGACGATCGCATGCATCCCATTCGTTGTCATGGATCCTCTCCTCTGAACCTCTCTGTACGGAGTTCTTCCGGGGTCAGACCACTGGCAAGAAGAAACTCCCCAATACGGGTCAGGAAAGCTCTGGCACGGTCGCATTCTTCCTGGGCATCCCGCTCGGAGAACGCAAGTGTTGCATCATAATCTGCGGCCAGACGATCATCCAGTCCTTCAGCCAGGTAGGCTGACCACTCTCGTTCAATGGCACCAATACGAACGAGATGATACCCAAACATCCGCTTCACAGCAGCATGACTCTCAACAGCCACGTCATGAACCTGAAGCGCTGCTTTGGCCGCATGGAGAATGGCATAGTAAGCGCGGGACACCGCATCAGCGTAATAGCCCTCTCGTGTAAGCAGTTCAGCAGCCTGGAACGATCGTGTTGCCCGGTTCCATTCCGCCACGATCATGGTGCGGTTCACAGGACCCTCACGGCGTCACGTTCGACAACCCGATAGAATGATGATCCACTTTCTCTCCGACTGTCCCACTCTTCCTCAGTGTAGGCCAGGATAGATGGCAGGGCGTCGGAGGTGGCAGCAAGCAGATAGCCAGTGCGGCGCAGTTCCCGCTTGAGGTGGGCATAGGCATTGTGGACGATCAAGAGGATATCGAGATCGCTTTCTGGACGAGCTTCCCCCCTTGCCTTAGAGCCATAAATGACTATCCGCTGGACAGCTCCCGGATACATCTCCTCCAGGGCCTTGCAGTAGGCGTCCAGCCATGCCTGCTCTTCAGGAGTGAGCTTCATCGTTAAGCACCCTTAATGCCCTTCGACTTCAGACTTCTCCTGATCGAGAAGCCGCTTAAGCCATACGTTCGCACGATTTAGGAACATAGTTCAGTCACCAAACCATTCGAGCGCCTTTTTCTGGAGTTCCAGTGAGGTATATTGGTTGCGATAATCCCTCAACGTCCCTGCCCAATCCTGTCGCAACTTTTTTCCAGGTTTTTCCAGCCCGCTTCGCCAATAGAAACTCCACAAAGTCCCGCACTTCCTCTTGTAAATTCTGGTCGGAGACCTTCTTGCACCACTCGGAGATAGCCGCATCCTTCGCCAGTGTGTCCTCCCACACCCGTCCCTTGGTCTCGATGATCCAGTTGACCTCGCCCTCATTGGTCTGCTGCACGGCGACCCAGTCCGGGTGGTAGAAGCCGATGGCGCCGCTGGGCTTCAGGTAATCCACGCGGAAGCGGGTCCCGCTTTCCTGCTCGGTGGTGCCGAGGGAGGCAAATCGGAGAATGTCCCGGCAGCGGTCCAAAAATTGGGCGAAGGCCTTCTCGTAGTCGTTGTACGTTGCCACCAGGTTGAAGATGGTCTTCTTGCAAGCCAGGAGTGGGAGGTTCCTTCGCCAGGAGAAAGGAGTGGTGTCTGAGAGCTTGAAGCCAATGTTCTCAAACTCAATGCCCCGTTTCTCGGCAGTCAGCTCGCCAATCTTTCGGGCCAGGTATCTGGCGATCCCCTCCTGGAGGAGTAGGAACCGGAGGTGGGCACGAATCTCCTCGTTCTCAAGATCGATCA
>JACQHM010000033.1 GCA_016199025.1 Candidatus Methylomirabilota bacterium
ACCGGCTGGAGGATGCCGACGTGGCCGTGGTCATCATGGGCTCGGCTACGGGTGTTGTCAGGGAAGCGGTGGACATCTTCCGTGAGAAAGGGGTGAAGGCAGGCCTTGTGAAAATCCGGGCCTACAGGCCCTTCCCGACCGAGGAGCTTTGCGCTTCCCTCCGCAAGGTTGCGGCCGTCGCCGTCCTGGATCGGGCCGATGCGCCGGGGGCCCAGGGCGGTCCCCTGTTCTTGGATGTCCGCTCGGCCCTGTACGATGAAGAGGAGCGTCCGTTGATCAAGAGCGTCATCTACGGCCTGGGCGGCCGCGACCTCCTCATGGAGGAGGTTCTCAGAATCTTTGAGGAGCTTCAAAAGATCGCTGCGACCGGCCGGGTGGATCGTGGGAGCGGATATCTTCAGGTGCGGGTGTAAGGAGGAGAGAGAATGGATGCGGTCAAGGCCGAGGTCAAAAAGATCCCGTCGTTGAAGGAGCTGTCGAAGCATCAGAATCTCCTGGCCGGAGGGCATCGCCTCTGTGCCGGCTGCGCTGAGAGCATCGTCGTCCGTCAGATCCTCTTGAGCTGCCCCTACCCCGCCGTGGTGGTGAACGCCACCGGTTGCCTAGAGGTGGCGACCACCATCTACCCCTACACGGCCTGGGAGATCCCCTGGATGCACAGCGCCTTCGAGAACGCGGCGGCGACGGCCAGTGGGGTCGAGGCGGCCTACCGCGCCTTGAAAAAGAAGGGAAGGATCCCTGATCAGGAGATCCGGATCATCGTCTTCGGCGGGGATGGGGGGACCTACGACATCGGCCTCCAGTCCCTCTCAGGCGCCCTGGAGCGCCGCCACCACTTCCTCTATGTCTGCCTGAATAATGAAGGGTACATGAACACCGGGATCCAGCGCTCCAGCGCGACCCCTTCCTGGGCCGAGACGACCACCAGCCCCGTGGGGGAGGCGATCCCCGGGAAGATCCAGTGGCGGAAGGATCTGACAGGGATCGTGGCCGCCCATGGCATCCCCTATGTGGCCCAATCGGCCGCCATCCCCCATCGCTGGAACGACCTTCCCATGAAGGTCCGGAAGGCCCTGGACGTCGAAGGCCCTTCCTTTCTGAACGTCCTCTCTGATTGCAACCGGGGCTGGCGGCATGACCCCGCCCAGACCGTGGAGGTCACGCAGCTCGCCGTGGAGACCTGCTACTGGCCTCTCTTCGAGATCGAGGAGGGAAACTGGAAGCTGACCTACAGGCCGAGGGAGAAGAAGCCAATCGCCGAGTGGCTGAAGACCCAGGGGCGGTTCAAGCACCTTTTGAAGCCGGAGAACGAGAAGCTCGTCAAGGAGATCCAGGAGAGGATCGATCGGGAGTGGGAAACCCTCTTGAAGCGATGCGGGGCTTAAGGGAGGAGACCGATGCGGGTCAGGGACAAGATGACACCTCACCCCATCACCGTCACGAAGGAGAAAAGCGTCCGCCAGGCCTGGCGTCTCATCCGGGAGAAGGGGATCCGCCGTCTTCCGGTGGTCGAGGGGAAAAAGCTCATCGGCATTGTCACCGATCGGGACTTGAGGCTTGCCCTCCCGTCGCCCCTCCAGGTGGAGGCCATCGAGGAGCTCCTCCAGAGGTTTGATCGCCTGAAGGTCCAGGACATCATGCGGAAGGACGTGATCGTCGTTTCCCCTGAGACCCCCGTTGAGGACGCCGCCTGGATCCTCATCTCCAGGAAGATCGGCGGGCTCCCCGTCGTTTCCGGGGAGGAACTGGTCGGGATCATCACTGAGACCGATCTCCTGGAGGCCCTGGTGGAGGTGTTGGGGATCTGGGCGACCGGCTCCAGGGTCGAACTGGTCGTGGAGGAGCGTCCGGAGGCCTACAACGAGGTCTCCCGGGTCGTGCAGGAGAGGGGTGGAAAGGTCTTGGATGCCGTGGCCGCCAGGGTGGCCGACCAGGGGAGGGAACGGCCTGTCTTGATCGTTCGGGTCAAGACGCCGGAGCTGGAGGAGCTGATCCGCGCCTTGGAAGAGGCAGGATGCCTCGTCCTGCCACCGGCTCTTTGAACAGAAAGGGGGGGAGATGTCGGAGAAACTGGGCAAACGGGAGCGGCTGAAACTTCCCCGGATCAACCCGCCGATCCGGGATCCCGAGGAGCGGATCGCTGATTTTCGGGAGGTCTACCTTGAATACGACGCCGAAGCCGCCATCCAAGAGGCCTCCCGGTGTGTCGAGTGCAAGAACCCTCCCTGCGAGAGGGCCTGCCCCCTCCACAATCATATCAGGGATTGGCTGATCCTGACCGCCCAGGGGAAGTTCCTGGAGGCGGCTGCCCTCTCCCAATCCTTAAGCAACATGCCTGAGGTCTGTGGCAGGATCTGCCCCCAGGATCGCCTCTGCGAGGAAGCCTGCATCGTAGGGGCGAAGAATCAGCCGGTGGCCATCGGGGCCATCGAGCGCTTCATCAACGAATACGCCTTCCGGGAGTTGGGTGGGATTCCGATGCCCCAGGTGGCTCCTTCGACGGGAAAGCAGGTGGCCATCGTCGGGGCCGGACCGGCGGGTCTCGCCTGTGCCGAGGAGCTTCGAAAGATGGGCCATTCCGTGACCGTCTTCGAGGCCCTTCCCACCCCTGGGGGACTCTTGGTGTACGGCATCCCGGGCTTCAAGCTGGAGAAGCGGGTTGTCGAGCGGAGGATCGAATACCTCAAGAAGCTAGGGATTGAATTCATCTGTCACGTGAAGGTTGGCCAGGACCTCTCCCTCCAGGATCTTTTCGATCAGGGCTTTCACGCCATCTTCTTGGGGACAGGGGCCCAGCGGCCGAAGAACCCCAAGCTCCCCGGGATGGAGTTCAAAGGCGTCCATGAGGCCCTCCCGTTTTTGATCAGAAACAACTTGGACGAGGAAGAGCTTCCTCCAGGGATGGGAAGAGATGACCTTCGGGGGAGGAAGGTGGCTGTCTTCGGCGGCGGGGATACGGCCATGGACTGCCTTCGGACCTCGGTCCGCCTTCAGGCATCCAAGGTCGTCTGCGTCTATCGACGGGACGAGGAGAACATGCCCGGGAGCCGCCAGGAGGTGAAAAGGGCCAAGGAGGAAGGGGTGGAATTCCACTTCTTGACAACCCCTGTCCGGTTCAGCGGTGATGAAGAGGGGCATGTCCGGAAGGTCGAATGTCTCAAGATGAGGCTTGGCGAGCCGGATCAAAGCGGGCGGCAAAGCCCCATCCCCATTGAGGGGAGTCACTTCGAGTTCGAGGCCGATTTCATCATCCTGGCCTTCGGCTTCGAAGGGGATCCTGTTCCCAATGAGGACGGGAAGCTCAAGCTCACCAAGTGGGGGACCTACGAGGTAGACGAAGGCAAGATGACCTCCTGGCGGGGTGTCTTCGCCGGGGGGGACGGCGTTCGCGGGGCGGACCTTTTGGTCACGGCCTTGAAGGACGGCCGGGATGCTGCCGTTGGGATTGACCGTTATCTTCGATCCGTCTAAACTCATCCATTTCGAAGGCGGGGGAGGGTTTCATCATGAGGAAAGGTTGGCTGCTTGAAGAGGCGCTTGAGTTAAGGAGGCGGCACCAAGGGGTCATCGGGGTCGAGAGCAAGATCCTCGTCAGGGACCGATCGGTGTTGAGCCTCGTGTACACCCCTGGGGTGGCGGCCCCCTGTTTGGAGATCGCCAAGGATCCCGCGCTCTCCTACGTCTACACCTGCCGGGGGAACACCGTCGGGATTGTGACCGACGGCTCTGCCGTCTACCAGCAGGGGACTGTCGGCCCCGAGGCGGCCCTCCCGGTGATGGAGGGGAAGGCCATCCTCTTGAAGACCTTTGCCGGGGTGAACGGCATCCCGGTCTGCTTGAAGGACCAGGATCTGGAGGGGATGGTCAAAACCATCTCCCTCCTCACCCCAACCTTCGGGGCCTTCTGTCTCGAGGATATGGCCTCCCCCCTCTGCTTTGCCCTGGAGGATCGCCTCCGGGGGGTCCTTGGCCTCCCTCTTTTCTTGAACCACGCCCACGGCGCCGGTGTCGTCGTCCTGGCCGGGCTTCAAAACGCCCTGAAGCTCGTGGGGAAATCGCTCCCGGAGGTCTCCATCGTTCTGGCCGGAGCGGGAGCAGCCGGGATCGGGACAGCCCGCCTCTTGTTGAAAGCGGGGGCAAAGCGGCTCGTCCTCGCCGATCGCGCCGGGGCCCTGTTTGACGGGCGGCTCCAGCGGATGAACGACGTCAAGGCCGAGATCGCCAGGCTGACGAATGTCGAGGGAAGACGGGGGACCTTGGCCGATCTGCTCCAAGGGGCCGATGTCTTCATCGGCCTCTCGGCCGGAGAGCTCGTGACCGCCGACATGATCCGGACCATGGCCAAAGACCCCATCATCTTCGCCCTGGCCGTGCCGAATCCGGAGATCCTCCCCGAAGAGATTGAGGCGACCGGGGTGAAGGTCATCGCCACCTCCTTGACCAACGGTCCGAACCAGCTCGACATCGTCCTGGCCTTCCCCGGCATCCTCCGGGGTCTCCTGGACGTCCAGGCGACGATGGTGACTGAGGGGATGCTCCTCTCCGCCGCCGCCGCCTTGGCCGGCCTTGTCCCCGATGAGGGGCTTCGGCCCGACATGATCATCCCCCAGGCCTTGGACCTGCGGGTCGCACCGACCCTGGCGGCCGCCGTCGCCAAAGCTGCTTTTCTGGAAGGGGTGGCCGGTCGGAAGGTGGACCCCGAGGAGGTGGCCGAGCGGCTCTTCCGTTACCTCTACCAGGGGCCCTCCAGCCTGGTCCCCCCTTGCGCGAAGAAGCCTGCCTCAATGGAGGAGGAGGCCATCGATCTCCACCGGCGCTATCAGGGGAAGCTGGAGGTGAAGCCGAAGCTCCCGATCCGGGATCAGAAGCTCCTCGGCCTCCTCTACCTTCCCCCAGGGATCGCGAGGCCGGTCCAGGAGATCATGGCCGATCCCGAGAGGGTCTTCGACCTGACGGTGAAGGGAAACCTGGTGGCCGTCGTCTCGGACGGGACCGCCGTCTTGGGCTTGGGGGACATCGGACCTTTAGGCGCCATGCCGGTGATGGAGGGGAAGGCGGTCCTCTTCAAGACCTTCGGGGGGGTAGAGGCCTTCCCGATTTGCGTCGGGACCAAGGACCCGAATGAGATCGTCGAGGTGGTGAAGGCCATCTCCCCTGTCTTCGGCGGGATCAACCTGGAGGACATCTCCGCCCCCCGCTGCTTCGTCATCGAGGAGCGGCTGAAACGGGAACTGGACATCCCGATCTTTCACGACGACCAGCACGGGACCGCCGTGGTGACGTTGGGCGGTTTGGTGAACGCCTTGAAGCTCACCGGGCGGCGGTTCGAGGACGTAAAGGTCGTCATCAACGGTGCCGGGGCCAGCGGGGTCGCCGTCGCGAAGATCCTCCTCAGCATGGGGGTCCAGGACCTGATCCTCTGTGATACCAAAGGGGTGATCTATCAGGGGAGGAAAGAGGGGATGAACCCGGCCAAGGAGGAGATGGCCAAGATTACGAACCCCCGGATGGTCAAAGGGAGCCTGGCGGAGGCCTTGAAAGGGGCCAACGTCTTCATCGGGCTCTCGGTGGCAGGGGCGGTGACAAAGGAGATGGTCCGCTCCATGGCCAAGGATCCCATCATCTTCGCCATGGCTAACCCGATCCCCGAGATCTATCCCGATGAGGCCAAGGCCGCCGGGGCCGCCATCGTCGCCACGGGCCGCTCGGACTTCCCGAACCAGATCAACAACTCGTTGGGCTTTCCAGGGATCTTCCGGGGGGCGTTAGATGTCAGGGCCAGGGAGATCAACCAGGAGATGAAGGTGGCGGCCGGCCTGGCCATCGCCTCGCTGGTCTCGGACCGGGAGCTTTCCCCTGGCTACATCATCCCGGAGATGATGGACTTCCGGGAACCTGTGGCCGTGGCGGTGGCCGTGGCAAAGGCCGCCGTGGAAACAGGGGTGGCCCGTCGCCCCTTGACCCCAGAAGAGGTCGAGGCGCGGGCGAGACGGATCATCTACGAGGGCCTCCCCTGCTAAAAACTGCACGTAGCCCGTGGCACGTAGCCCGTCGTTTTTATCAAAACCGCCTGTGGCACGTAGCCCGTGGGAAATAGCACGTAGCCCGTAGCTTGTGGTTTCTACGAGCCTCGAGCCATAAGCTATGTGCCGTTTTTCCTGCTACGGGCCACGAGCCACGAGCCACGAGCTATCTGGAGGAGAGGGGTCATGGAGAAGGACACATTGACCATCGTGGACAACCGGACCGGCAAGACCTACGAAGTCCCCATCCTGTATGGGACGTATCCCACATACGGGGCGGCCATCCGGGCTTCGGACCTTAGGCAGATCAAGGTCTCGGCCGAGGACTTTGGGCTGGTCAGTTACGACCCGGGGTTTCTGAACACGGCCTCCTGCAAGAGCGCCATCGCCTTCATCGACGGGGAGAAGGGGATCTTGCGGTACCGGGGCTACCCCATCGAACAGTTGGCAGAGAAGAGCATGTACCTGGAGAC
>JACQHM010000034.1 GCA_016199025.1 Candidatus Methylomirabilota bacterium
GCTCTCGGGTGTGACCGACTCGTCCGCACCTGCCCCAGCCGGGTTAGGGGGCGTGGACGGGTGCTCGCCCTCTCCCGCCGGGTCCCACTCCGACGCCAGCGAGATCGTGGCAGATGCATATCCCACTTTTCCCCTCACTGTCAAGTCTTTTTTGTTGTCATGTTTTCAGGGAGTGTGGTAAGCTAGCGCCGAATTAGATCATCTCTGAGGGACGGGCGGTGCAGATCCAGGAGATCGTTGAGAAGGTTCAAGGTTACCATCCCACAGGGGACGTGGAGGTCCTCCGGAGGGCCTACACCTTTGCCGAGCGTCTCCACCATGGTCAGGCACGGGTCTCCGGAGACCCCTACCTCTCCCACCCCCTGGCCGTGGCTGGCATCCTGGCCGACCTCAAGCTGGATTCTTCCACCATTGCCGCAGGCCTCCTGCACGATGTCGTCGAGGATACCAAGACGACCCTCCACCAGGTCGAACGGGAGTTTGGCCAGGACATCGCCGAATTGGTCGATGGGGTGACCAAACTCGGGAAGCTCCCCATCTCCAGCCGCGAGGAGCGGCAGGCGGAGAATTTCCGAAAAATGCTCCTCGCGATGTCCAAGGATATCCGGGTGCTCTTGATCAAGCTCGCCGATCGTCTCCACAACATGCGGACTCTCGAGCCCCTGCCCGAGGAGAAACGGAAACGGATCGCCCAAGAGACCCTGGACATCCATGCCCCCTTAGCCCACCGCCTGGGGATCTACTGGGTCAAAGCAGAACTGGAGGACCTGGCCCTCCATCACCTGGATGCCGAGGCCTACCGCGATCTCACGGTGAAGGTGGCCAAAAAACGGAAAGAACGAGAAGGGGAGATCAACGAGGTTATCGAGATCCTCATGAGGAAGTTGCACGAGGTCGGCATCCCCGCTGAGATCACCGGGCGGCCCAAGCACTTCTATTCCATCTACAAGAAGATGCGTGACCAGGGAAAGGACTTCGACGAGATCTACGACCTGACCGCCATCCGCGTGATCACCGGATCCGTGAAGGATTGTTACGGGAGCCTGGGTGTCGTCCACAGCCTCTGGAAACCCCTCCCTGGCCGTTTCAAAGACTTCATCGCTGTTCCCAAGACGAATTTCTATCAATCCCTTCACACCACCGTCGTCGGCCCCAGGGGAGAGCCGGTAGAGATCCAGATCCGGACTTGGGAGATGCATAAAGTCGCCGAGGAAGGGATCGCCGCCCACTGGCTCTACAAAGAGGGGAAGAGCACCGTCGATCAGGGAGAGAAGGGCTTCGCCTGGCTCCGGCAGCTCATGGAGTGGCAACGGGACCTCAAGGACTCCAGGGAGTTCTGGGAAACGGTGAAGGTGGATCTCTTTCCCGACGAGGTCTATATGTTCACCCCAAAGGGAGACGTGAAGGCCCTCCCCAAAGGTTCCACCCCTATCGATTTCGCCTTTGCCATTCATACGGACATCGGCCTTCACTGCCTCGGCTCCAAGGTGAACGGCCGGTTGCTCCCCCTGCGCTACGAGCTTCAGAACGGGGACATCGTCGAGATCCTCACAGACGCCAAACAGCATCCCAGTCGGGATTGGCTCAAGATCGTGAAGACCTCCCGGGCCAGGAGCAAGATCAAGCAATGGCTCAAGGCCGAGGAGCGGGCCAGGAGCATCAGCTTGGGGAGGGACCTCTTGGAGCGGGAGGTCCGCCGGCTGGGGAAGAGCCCATCGGCCCTGTTAAGCCCGGAGGCCCTGGCTCCCCTTCTCCAGCGTTCTGGATTCGCCCATCCGGAAGAGTTCTTCGCCGCCGTGGGCTACGGACGTTTCTCCCCGCGCCAAGCGATGTTGAAGTTGCTCCCACCCGAGGAGCTTAAGCTTCTTGAGAGGGAGGAGCGGGAGGCTAAGGGTGAAAGGAAGACGAAGCCCAGGATCTCCGAGGAGGGGGTCAAGATCCGTGGCGTGAACGATGTCCTGGTCAGGTTTGCCAAGTGTTGTAATCCTCTGCCGGGGGATGAGATCGTCGGCTTCATTACCCGGGGGAGGGGAGTCTCTATCCACACGAGGGATTGTCCGAACGCAGACCAGCTCCTTGTCGATCCCGATCGGAAGATCGTTGTCGAATGGGATTCGGATCGCCAGGTCTCTCACCAGGTCAGGATCCTGGTGACCGTCGGGAAGGATCGGCCGGGGCTTTTAGCCGAGATCAGCTCGGCCATCTCAGCCTCGAATATTAACATTGCCCAGGCCGAGGTCAAGGTGACCGAGGATCGAAAGGGCTTAAACACCTTTATGCTTGAGGTCTCCGATCTGAAGCAACTCCAAGCTGCCATGCACGCCATCCAGCGGATCGACGGCGTCTTGAAAGTCGAGAGGGTCAAGAGTCTCTAGGAGGGATTTTTAGAGAGCTTTTTGCACCTTGCCCGACCTTAGGCAACGGGTACACACGTGAAGATACCGGGGGGCGCCGTTCACCAGGGCCCTGACCCGATGGACGTTAGGGAAGAACCTCCGCTTGGTCACATTATGAGCATGGCTGATCCGACTGCCGACCGTCGGTTTCTTGCCGCAGAGTTCACACCGGTTCTTCAGAGCGGGCATTCTATTCCTCCATCCGTCGATCGATCCTTACGTTTAAGCGCTACTTTCTTTATCAGGTGGTTTCGAGCAGATGATTGTACTGGATCGATCCAGCGATTGCAACGATTTTTCGCAAAACAGGGTCGATGGCTTTAGGCGATCTGAAGCTTCCTATCCAATATGTCAAAGGGGTTGGGCCCAGGCGGGCCGAGCTTTTCGCCAGGCTCGGTGTCCACACCGTCGAGGATGCCTTGTACCTTCTGCCCAACCGTTATGAGGATCGACGACATCTGAAACTGATTGCCCACGTTCGGATCGGGGAACAGGAGACGATTAGGGGTGAGGTCCTGGCCGCCGGCCTTAAGAACACGAGAAAAGGGCCGCTCTTCGAGCTGGTCATAGGTGATTCGTCAGGAAAACTTGTCGCAAAGTGGTTTAATCAAGCATATCTCAAGAAAAGGTTTAAGAGAGGCCAGGAGGTCATCCTCTGGGGGAAGGTCCTCCTCGGCCTTGGCCTAGAGATGGTCAATCCTGACTACGAGCTGTTGGAACCTGGCGACGAACAGATCCATACCGGCCGAATCGTCCCCATCTATCCGTTGACGCAGGGCTTCAGTCCTCGATTGGCGCGATCCATCATGAAGACCGTGGTGGACACCTTCGTCCCCCAGGTTCGAGACTTTCTTCCCGACACGGTTAGGGAACGCCACTCGCTCCTCTCTCTTCCTGCCGCCATAGAAGCGATCCATAGTCCTGATGGTCATGATGACCCGGAAAAGGCTAGACGCCGCTTAGCCTTTGACGATTTTTTTCTCTTGTCCTTAGGAATTGCCCTCCGGCGTCAGGAGACGGTGGAAGAAGCTGGGATTGCCTTCAAGGTGGAGTCATCCCTTGCCGATCAAGCCCTGGCCCGCTTTGGGTACCCCTTAACACCTGCCCAGGAGAAGGTCCTGGCCCAGATCAAAGAGGATATGGCGAGGCCCCGTCCCATGAACCGGCTCCTTCAGGGAGACGTGGGCAGCGGCAAGACGATCGTTGCCTTCCTCGCCATGTTGATCGCCGTGGACAACGACTACCAGGCGGCCATCATGGCCCCAACGGAGATCCTCGCCGAACAACATTTCATCCGGGCCGAAAGGCTCCTGGCCCCTCTGGGGGTGAAGGTCTTCCTGCTGACAAGCAGCATCAAGGGGAAGGATCGGCAGGTCATTCTGGACGAGCTTCAACGGGGGAGTCCCGCCGTCGCCGTGGGGACCCATGCCCTGATCCAAGAAGAGGTCCAATTTGCCCGGTTAGGTTTCGTCATCATCGACGAGCAGCACCGCTTCGGCGTTCTCCAGCGGGCCCGGCTCCGGGCTAAGGGATACCGTCCGGACGTCCTGGTCATGACGGCCACCCCGATCCCCAGGACCCTGGCCTTGACCGTGTACGGGGATCTCGACATCTCTGTGCTCGACGAGATGCCACCTGGCCGCCAGACGGTGAAGACCTATCGGTTGAAGGAAGCAGACCGCCCGAGGCTCTACCAGTTTATGATCGAAGAACTCAAAAAAGGTCGGCACGCCTACGTCATCTGCCCACTGATCGAGGAATCAGAGAAGGAGGATCTGAAAGCTGCCATCAAGACTGCCAATGACCTCCAGGAGGGCCCCTTCAAGGATTTCCAGGTCGGGCTCCTGCACGGCCGGATGAAGTTCGAGGAGAAGGAAGCGGTCATGGGAGGGTTCCGGGAGGGGAGGATCCATCTCCTGGTCGCGACGACGGTCGTCGAGGTCGGGGTGGACGTCCCGACGGCCACAGTCATCCTGATCGAACAGGCCGATCGGCTCGGCCTCTCCCAGCTCCATCAACTCCGCGGAAGGGTTGGACGGGCCGGGGATCAGGCTTATTGTTTCTTGATGACCAGCCCGAGGCTCTCCGAAGAGGCCGAGGAACGTGTCCAGGCGATGGTCAACCTCTCCGACGGATTTGCTATCTCTGAGAAAGATCTGGAGATCAGAGGGCCTGGTGATTTCTTTGGCACCAGACAGTCGGGCCTGCCGGACTTGAAAGTTGGAAGCATCCTCAGGGATGTCCGGATCCTGGAGCAGGCCAGGACCGAGGCCTTCCATTTAGTCCAGGAGGATCCCCGACTCCAGGCCCCCGAACACAGCTTCTTGAAAGAAGTCCTTCTCGAGCGGTGGAGGGATGGGATCGGCCTGGGGGTCATCGGTTAGGGGACTCATGACCGATCGTTTTAAGGATGAGGGTCATTGCAGGACAGGCCAAAGGGCGTCATCTAACGGTACCAAGAGGGCAGATCGTTCGGCCGACCTCCGACTACCTCCGGGAGGCCCTTTTTAACATCTTGGATAGAAGGGTCATCGGGGCTGTGTTTCTTGACCTCTTCGCCGGAAGCGGGGCCGTGGGGATCGAGGCCTTAAGTCGTGGCGCGTTGTCGGTCACTTTCGTGGAAAGGAACCCCCAATGTCTGAAAGCCCTTCAGAGGAATATCAGGCTGACTGGTTTCGATGCTCAAGCCGAGATCATCCCAAGGGATGTGTTGAAGCTCTTGAAGGATCCGAATTTCCAGCGCCTCTATAATATCATCTTCCTCGACCCTCCCTATCACGGCCCTTTGGGCGAAGAGGCCTTGACGCTCCTCGGCAAGAGATCGTTCCTAAAGCCGAAAGGCCTGGTCATCGCTGAGGTCTTTCACAAGCGGTTTCTCCCATCACGGTTCGGGGCGCTCAAGCGAGGGAGGGAGGTCCGCCATGGCGAAACGAAACTCCTCTTCTACGCCGAGGATGTCGGGTGCGAGATCCCGGCGGAAGGCGGTCTATCCAGGGACCTTCGATCCCTTCACATACGGCCACCGGGACATCGTTCTGCGGGCCCTCCAGCTCTTCCCCGATGTCACTGTCGCGGTTCTGGAGAACCCACAGAAGTCTCCCGTGTTCAGTCTGGAGGAACGGAAGGCTATCATCCGTGAGACGACCCTCGGACTCAACGGGGTAGAGGTAGACTCCTTTGATGGCCTGCTGGTGGACTATGTGAGGCAAAAGGGGATCTATGTGGTCATCCGTGGAATCCGGGCAGTCTCCGATTTCGACTACGAGTTCCAGATGGCCCTCATGAACCGCCGCCATTACGAGGCGATCGAGACGGTCTTCCTGATGCCGGCTGAGGCATATACGTACTTGAGCTCCCGCTTGGTCAGGGAAATCGCCCTCTTAGGCGGGGATGTGTCGGGGCTCGTCTCGCCCATGGCGGAGCGGCTCTTGAAGGAACGGGCGAACAGGATGAAGGCGTCATCTTAGGGAGGAGGGCGGTATGCTGACTAAACGGGCAAAGAACCTGGCCCCTTCCGCGACATTCGCCATCGACGTGAAGGCAAAGAGGATGCGGGCGGAGGGGCTCGACGTGATCAGCTTCGGGGTGGGGGAGCCTGACTTCGACACGCCGGAGGGGATCAAGGAGGCGGCCATTTCCGCCTTGAGGGCCGGCGCCACCAAGTATACCCCTGCCGGCGGGACCGATGAACTCAGGGACGCGATCGTGGCCAAACTCAAGAGGGATAATGCCCTCGAGTACACCCGTGAAGAAGTGGCCGTCTCGTGCGGCTCCAAACACACGCTCTATAGCCTGGCCATGGTCCTCTTCGAGGAAGGGGACGAAGTCATCATTCCTGCCCCCTATTGGGTCAGTTTTCCTGAACAGGTGAAGTTGTGCGATGCCAAGCCGGTCTTCGTTCAGAC
>JACQHM010000269.1 GCA_016199025.1 Candidatus Methylomirabilota bacterium
CAAACACCCCCAGCAGGAATACCTCCAGGTGGATACCACCAACATCCTCTTCGTCTGTGGGGGGGCCTTCGTCGGCCTAGAGAAGATCATCGAGGAGCGGATCGGACACAAATCCTTAGGCTTCGGCGCCGCTGTTCAGGGGCGGCGTGAGAGGCGTTTAGGGGAGATCCTCATGGAGGTCCAACCCGAGGATCTCTTGCGATACGGCTTGATCCCCGAACTCATCGGCCGGCTCCCGGTGGTCGCTGTCCTCCATGAGCTGGATGAGAAGGCCTTAATGAGAATCCTGATCGAACCTAGGAACGCTTTGGTGAAGCAGTATCAGAAGTACTTCGAGTTCGAGGGGGTGAAGCTCACCTTTACCGATGACGCCCTGGGGACGATCGCTCGTGAAGCGGTGAAGCGCGAGACCGGGGCCAGGGGTCTCCGGGCCATCCTGGAGGATATCATGCTGGACCTCATGTACGAGATCCCTTCTCAATCGGAGATCGCCGAGGTTCTTATCAACCGGGAGGCGGTCGCTGAGCGCAAATCCCCGATCGTGATCTCGAGGAAGCGAGCCGAATCCGCCTAAGGAAGCAGGCTGGATGGCGGAGGGTTGTTGGATGTAGGAGGTGAACGACGGATCCTCTTCCGCTTTCCAGAAGGGTGCCAATTGTTTTTCACCTGAACGCCACGTATCCTCTCCCTGTTTTTGTCATGCCTTCCGGATTCATCCTCTTCCAGAAGCCCTCTTTCACGAGAGAGGTTTTCCCTTGACACCTTTCGTTCCGTCTTAGTAGGATTTACCGTGTTTTCCTCCAAGGAGGTGGTGTGGATAAGTGCCTATTCAGCCTTCGAGGTTTCTTGTGGATCCTCCTCGTCCTCTCCCTATCGTCCTGCGCGGGGTCTCGCTCGGCTCTCAAAGAGAGGAGTGAGAAAGAGCT
Organism: Candidatus Methylomirabilota bacterium; assembly: GCA_016199025.1. GTDB lineage: Bacteria > Methylomirabilota > Methylomirabilia > Methylomirabilales > JACQHM01 > JACQHM01. The sequence continues at coordinate 927 of JACQHM010000269.1, forward strand.
CGTCTTGGCGGCGGAGCAGGCCTTTCAGCGGAAGAAGTATCACGATGCGGAGAAGTTCCTTCAGCAGCTCCTGAACCAGTTCCCGGAGAGTCCCCTACAGCCGGAAGCGAGGCTTGCTCTCGGTCGGGTCTATTTTCAGTGGAAGAAGTATGAGGAGGCCCGTGCAGAGTACCTGCGGTTTCTCGAACTGTTCCCTCAGCATGAGCGGGCTGATGAGGCCAGGTACTTCATGGGTCTGTCCTCTTTTAAGCAGATGAACGGGCAGGATCGGGATCAGTCCTTCACCCGGAGGGCTCTGGCCGAATTCCAGGCTCTTCCGTCGGAGATGCCTGATTCCTCTTATGTCAAGGATGCGAAGGCGAAGGCGATCATCTGCATGAAAAGGTTGGCGGAGCAGGAGCTCTACGTAGGGACCTTCTACCTCCGCCAGGCCCATTACGCCGCCGCCATCAGCCGGTTTGACACCATCCTCAAAGATTACACGGGGTTGGGGTTAGACGATCAGGCCCTGTACTTCAAGGGAGAGGCCCTCTTGAAGCTGGAGCGGAAAGGCGAGGCGAGGGAGGTATTCTCGAGGCTCCTTAGGGAGTATCCCGGGTCACGGCTAGCCCGGGATGCTGCGAGAAGGCTGGGTGTCCCTGGGCCGCAGGTGGTGGGAGCAGAAGAGCCAGGGATGGTTTCGCGGCTGGTCCAGAGGTTCAAGGCTTCCATCGATTCACTGCTTGGCCGCGCCTCTGTCGAAGGGGAGTAGGCAGAAAGGGTAGGATGAGGCCTGAGATTCGTGAGCTCCTACGGAAGGCAACAGCCTCCTTCGAGGCCGGAAGCTACGATGAGGCCGAACAGATCCTTCTGGAGGTGATCCAGCGTACCCCGTTATATGCCAACATCTATAACATGCTAGGATTCATCTACAGCCAGCAGAACTCCCCGGAGAAGGCGGTGGAATTCTTTCGCAAGGCCTTGACCGTGAACCCCAACTATACCGAGGCCAGGCTGAATCTGGTCATCACGCTGGCGGAAATGGGGGCCTACGAGCTGGCCTCTCTAGAGTACGGGAAAGCGAAGCAACGAGAGGAGGGGGGTGGCTTCTCTTTAAGCCAAGGGGTGCGAAACCGATTGGCCAATGCCCATGCGGATTTGGGGAAGGTCTACCACGAGCTAGGGCTCTACGATGAGGCGGTCCAAGAGTTCCAGAAGGCCCTTCGATTCTGCCCGACCTTCGCTGATATCCTCTGTCGGTTGGGTGTCAGCCTGAGGGAGAAGGGGGCTTATGAAGAGGCAGCCACCGCCTTCTACAGGGCCCTGGAGATCAACCCAAGGTACGTGGACGTCTACGCCCATCTGGGTTTGACATACTTGAAGCAGGGGATGATGGAATCGGCCATCCACGCCTTGGAGAGGGCCTTGGAGCTGGATGCTGATCATTCTCTGGCCAAAGTTTACTTACGGCTGGCTAAGCAAAAAGGATCGGAATAGGGGCGATCTCAAAGGTTCTATCCCATGCATGCTTCCTTCCTTCCCGAGACCCGCCGCGTCCTCAGAGAGCATGGCCTCCGCCCAATGAAACGGCTGGGGCAGAATTTCCTCATCGATCCTCCTGTCCGGGATCTGATCATAAAGGTAGCTGCCCTGAAGCCAGAGGATCAGGTTGTGGAGATAGGCGCCGGGACAGGGATCTTGACCGAGGCCCTCGCTTCATGCGTCAGGTCTCTGTGGGCTGTCGAGATCGACCCCAGGTTATTCGCCATCTTGAAAAAAAGGATCGGGGAAAGGGAGGGGGTGACGCTCCTACAGGAGGATGCCCTCCACTTGGACTTCCCTTCCTTTCTCGGACAGGGAGCGGGGGGGGGGCGTGCCAAGGTGATCGCCAACCTCCCCTATTCGATGGCGACGGCCATTCTTCTGAAACTCCTCCCCCTGCACAACCTCTTCTCTTTCCTCCTGGTGATGGTCCAGCAAGAGGTGGCAGAGAGGCTCCTGGCTCCCCCTGGGAAGAAGGCCTACGGGTCCCTCACGGTTCTCTGTCGCTACCATGCGGATGTTTCCCTTGTTGCCAAGATTCCGAGGGAGGCCTTTTACCCCAGGCCGGAGGTCTCCTCCGCCCTCATCCGGCTGGACCTCTTGCCAAGCCCCCGTCTCGAGACGCCCGATCCTGCCTTCTTCTTCCAAGTGGTCCGAGCGGCTTTCGCCCAACGCCGGAAGACCTTGCGGAATGCGCTCTTGAACGCCCTTGGCGAGGAGAGGCCAATCCTTGAGCAGGCCTTGACCACTGCAGGGATCGATCCAACGCGACGGGGGGAGACGCTGAACTTGGAGGAGTTCGGACAGCTCAGCAACGCTTTGCATGACTTGAGGAAAAGGATGGTTATCGAAGGATGAGGATGGCGATGCCGAAGATCCTTGTGGTAGACGACGAGCTACACATCATCAAGATCCTTGATTACAAGTTGCGGGGGGCGGGGTATACGGTGATCTCGGCCAAGGATGGGGTTGAGGCCTTGGAGAAGGCGAAGGCGGAAAGGCCGGACCTTATCCTCCTGGACGTCATGATGCCTAAGCTTGATGGGTTCGAGACGCTGGAGGCCCTCAAAAGGGATCCGGACACCCAGGGGATCCCTGTCTTCATGCTGACGGTCCGTGGAAGGGCGGTGGATCGGATGAGGGGTCAGGAGCTGGGGATCGCCGATTACATCACCAAACCTTTTAGCCCGACGAAGCTCCTGGCGAAGATCGACGGGGTCTTCCAAAAGAAGGGAGGCTAGGACGGGTGGGGAGGTTCCACACAGCCAAGGACGAGGACATCAAGGGGGGAAGGATCACCGACGTCTATTTCCTCAGGACGGTGGAGGTCCTGAAGCGGAAGGGGCTCACGCAATCGGCCTTCGCCGAGGTGATCCTGAAGTCCTTCCCGTCGGACTGGACCTGGGGTGTCTTCGCGGGGACCGAAGAGGTGGCGTACCTTCTCGAAAGGCTTCCGGTGGATGTGGACGCGATGGAGGAAGGGACCCTCTTTAAGACCTATCAACCGGTCCTGACGATCGAGGGTCACTATTTCGAGTATGCCCAGTACGAGACCGCCATCCTTGGGCTCCTCTGCCAGGCCTCCGGTATCGCGACCAAGGCCTCCCGTTGCAAGAAGGCGGCCGAAGGGAGGCCGGTCATCAGCTTTGGGGCACGGAGGATCCATCCGGCCATCGCCCCTATGGTGGAACGGAATGCCTTCATCGGTGGGTGCGATGGGGTGGCCATGGTGAAATCTGCCGAACTCATCAAAGAAGAGCCGGTAGGCACCATGCCCCACGCCCTGATCCTCATGATAGGGGATCTGGTGGAGGCGGCCAAGGCCTTCGACGACGTGATTGATCCACGGGTCCGTCGTGTGGTCCTGCTCGACACCTTCGGCGATGAGAAGTTCGAGGCGATCAGGGCGGCGGAGGCATTAGGGCGGGACCTCTTCGCCGTCCGGTTTGACACCCCGGCCTCTCGACGGGGAGATCTCCTTCGGATCCTCAAGGAGGTCCGGTGGGAGTTAGACCTTCGGGGCTTTAAGCATGTCAAGCTCTTGGTCAGCGGGGGCATGGACGAGGAAACCATTCGCCAGCTCAACCCCCTTGCCGATGCTTACGGCGTGGGGACGGCCATCTCGAACGCCAGGGTCATGGACTTTGCCTTAGACATCGTCGAGATCGAAGGACGCCCCATCGCCAAACGGGGCAAGATGTCAGGGCGGAAGGGGGTCCTTCGATGCCTTTCCTGTTTTCAAAGCGTCATCGTCCCCGCGGGAGAGGCTGAGTCCAACCAGGTCTGTCCTTGCGGGGGAACCAGAGAATCGTTGCTCAAGCCGCTTATCCGTCAGGGTCGAATCGTGCGAGATCTCCCAAGCCCCCAGGAGATCCGGAAACGGGTGCTAGGGCAACTGGAGCTGGTGAGCCTTTAACACCGGTCTTTGACCTGAGGGTTTAGACGGGAGGAGGAGATGAACAGGAAATGGAAGGATATCGCGATCATCGGTTTGTTTCCGGTTCTCCTTCTTTTCTGCGCTCTTCCCACGCTTCCCGTCGTCGCATCGGCGGGGGAGGAGGAGACCGTTAGGGTGATCCGGGAGTTCTTCGAGAAGTTCAGCCGGCGGGATCAGGAGGGGATGATAGACCAGCTCCTGGAGCTGTTCACGCCTGATGCCCTTTATGTGATCCCGACCGGGACCTATCAGGGGAAGGAGAAGATCCGCGAGCGCCTGGCCACGCTCGTGGAGACCCGCCGCGATTCGAGGTACACCATGACCAAGATCCTGGTCCAGGGAAGTGATGCGGCGACGGAGTACGTCAGCGAGTTCACCGATCGGAAGACCGGGAAGTACGTCCGGTACTCAGGTGTCGGTCTTTGGCAGATCGAAGGAGGGAAGATCCGATCCGTGAAATGGTACCTAGACACCAACACCATCCAAAAGCAGCTCCAATGATGCAGGGGCTCAAAGGACATGGCGCAAGATGGAAGAGGTCGCGGTACCCCTCGAGGCGCCATGTGGTGTGCATCCTACGCCGGGCGGAAGCGTGAAGTTGTCGGCCATCGGGGAGTTTGGCCTCATCGACCGGATCCGAAAAGGCGGGCTGGCCGTGGCACCAGGGGTGCTGGTCGGCATCGGCGACGATGCGGCCATTCTCGAGCCCTCCCCGGGGAACCTCTTAGTTGCTACCACGGATCTCCTCATCGAGGGTGTCCACTTCCGGACAGAATTTGCATCACCCTACGCCATAGGCCGGAAGGCCATGGCCGTGAACGTGAGCGATATCGCGGCGATGGGGGGAATCCCACGCCACGCCCTGATCGCCCTCGCGATTCCCCAGGAGGTTCCTGTCGAGTTTATTGAGGATTTCTACCGAGGTTTGAGGGAGGAAGGTGCAAGGGATCAGATTGCGATCGTAGGGGGGGATACTTCATCCTCCCCTTCGGGCCTCGCCCTTTTCCTTGCCCTCTTAGGGGAAGTGGAGCGAGACCGCTACCTTACCCGGGGTGGAGCCAAGGCCGGGGATAACATTTGGGTCACCGGGAGGCTGGGGGCATCGGCTGCCTGGCTCGCCGCGTTAGAGGCGGGCTTCAGGGTGGCAGGGGAAGGATCCGGGGTGATCACGGGACCGGGGATAGAGAGGCTCGCCGCTGAGGAACGGGAGGCCCTTGTGGAAGCCATCCAGGCTCATCTGTTCCCGACCCCAAGGGTCAAAGAAGGACGGGCCCTGACGATGGCAGGTGTGGTATCAGCCATGATTGATATCAGCGATGGGTTGGCCTCGGACCTGGGTCATATTTTAACGGAGAGCGGGGTCTCGGCGAAGGTCTATCGAGAGCGTTTGCCCCTCCATCCGGCCACAGCGGTCGTAGGGCGTCTGTTGGGCCAGGACCCATGGGTCTACGCCATTCAAGGGGGAGAGGATTATGAACTCCTCTTCACCTCGCCTAACGGGCCTTGGACAGTCGAAGGAACCCTAGCCGCGGAGGGGCTCACCTTGCCGATCCTGATCGGGGAGGTGGTCGAGGGGAAAGAGGGTGGCTTTCTCATCGACTCTTTCGGGGGTTCGAAACCTCTGACAGGAGGATACCAGCATTTTCAGATCGGATGTCAGATGCCTGAGGCTGGCTGTTAAAGTTTTTAGATGCTATTTGTTGGATGGTGGAGGGAGGAGGGAGTGGAGATGGGGTTCCGGAAGGCGTTCGCCGACCTTAAACGCTTCTCCTCAAAGACCTTCCAAGCTTTTCGAGGGTTCATCATCATCATCGCGTTCACTGACAGGGGACGGATGCGGCGGTTTCGCCTCAAGAAGAGCCTTTTGATCTTTTCGGCATTCGTCGTCCTGGCATCGATCTTCGGCTCGGCCCTTTCGTTCCTGGGGGTGTTTCAAGGTTCTTACGAGCGGGCGAGGCTCGTCTCCTTGGAGGCAGAGAACCGCTCCCTCGTTTCCCTCCTAGAGGGGCAGGCCGAGCAGCTCAGCAAGCTTAGACAAGAGCTCGATCGGTTAAAAGAACTGGAACGAAGCCTACGGGCCGTTGCCGGCTTCGGGCCTCCTTCTCCCGGGGTGGGGCGGAAGGCGGGGCAGGTCCCCCTGGGCCGGGAGTGACCCCCTCCTGGCCGAACCCGAGACGGTTGCCCTGGTTTCAGGTGCTCCGTTTGGCGGAAAAGGCGACAGGGGGAAGAAAGCCCCAGGGAAAAAGGAGGATTCGACAATAAGGATATGGCGATGCCGTCGGGGACTAAAGAAATGGATGGTATAAATCTTGCAAAAACATGGAGGGAAACTTTCAGGGGAGCATTTTCCTTGACTTCGTCAAGAAATCTACGCTACCCTTAGAATCCATCGGAGACCGACGGGGAGCTAAGGGTACGCACGGGGGGGGGTCGGATGAGAGTGAGCATCGGGAAGAGGTTGTACTTTGGATTCCTTTTGGTGATCCTGTTCACCATCGTTGCCGCGAACCTTCTCTCGGTTGCCTTCCGTCGCACCTTGGCTGAAGGGGCCCTCGCAGGCTTCGTCGTCGATGTCCTGAGCGGCACTTTAAGCATCGCCGTCGGGCTGGCCCTGGCGTGGGCCATCTCTCGGAGCCTCATTGGGGAACTCCGGTCCTTCGCGACGGCCACCAAGGTCATCAGCCAGGGAGACCTGATGAAGGATGTCCCGGTGAAGTCCGATGACGAGCTTGGAGATTTGGCTTCAGCCTTCAACCAGATGGTGGGGAACCTCCGCGAGATCGTGAAGGAGGTCAAAGCGACGGCGGAGGCGGTGACAACCTCTGCCCTGGGTCACTCGACCTCGGCGGAGGAGATGAACGCCTCGACCAGCGAGATCGCCTCCACCATGGAGCAGATCGCGAAAGGGGCCGAGCACCAGGCGCATCTCGTGGAACAGACGTCCCAGGTGATGCGGGATATGGCGAACTCCATCAATGAGATCGCGGCTCGGGCCCGGGCCGCGGCGGATGCTGCCTCGGAAGCGGGGTACACCGCCCAAACCGGTGGCAAATCGGCCCGCGAGGCCATGGGCAAGATGAAAGAGCTCTTCGCCATCATCGAGGCCTCCACCTTGGGTGTCAAGGGCTTTAGCGAGAAAGCTCAGCACATCGGCAGCATCGTTGACGTCATCACCCGGATCGCCCAACAGACGCATCTCCTCGCGTTAAACGCCACCATCGAGGCTGCCAGGGCTGGGGAACATGGCAGGGGGTTCGCCGTCGTGGCCGAGGAAATCCGGAAGCTTGCCACCGAGGCAGGAGCCTCCGCCGAGAAGATCGCCAATATCATCAAAGAACTCCAGGTCGAGAACGTTAAAGTCCTCTCCTCCATGGAGGTGGCGACCCGGGAGATCAACGCCGGGAAGGAGGTCCTGACCTTCACCGGTGCTGCCCTGGAGGACATCGTGCGGGTGGTGTTGGAGGAGGTGAAGAAGGTTCAGGAGATCTCTGCCTTGACCCAACAGCAAACCCGAGGGGCCGAGGAACTGGTCAAGACCATCGATGAGATCGCAAAGGTGGCTCAAGACAACGCTGCCTCTACAGAAGAGATTTCGGCGGCGACGGAGGAGCAGACAGCTTCCATGGATCAGATGGCCACATCCGCCCAGGAGCTCTCCTCCCTATCCGATCGGTTGAGGACCCTAATCTCTCGTTTTAAGGTGGGTGGGTAGTCGGTGGAGGCGAGGGGCATCGAGGAAGATCTCTTGCTGCAGGAGGAGGAGCGGGAGAGTTCACTCATCCTCTTCAAGGTTGGAGGTGAGTGGTTCGCCCTGCCCATCGAGGGGGTCAAGGAGATCCATCCCTTAGGGAGGGTCACCCGGATCCCCAATGCCCCCCACGGGGTCATCGGGATCATGAATCTTCGAGGCAGGATCCTGACCCTCTATGACCTCCAAACCTCTCTGGGTGGAGCTAAAGGTCCGAAAGGCGAGGAGGCCCATGTGATCGTCCTTGACCTGGATCCCGAGTTGGACGTGGGGATCATGGTGGACAAGGTTGCCGCCGTGAGGACAGCTCCTTCTGGCGAGCTAGAGGCCCCCCTCGGAAGCACAAGTCTCCCCGGCGCGCCCTTGGTAGGTATTGCCCAGATGGATGAGGTGGCGGCGGGCATCCTAGACCTTCGGCGGCTGTTCTCTCAGATCATCGAACGGGGATAATCTTCCGATCTAGCCTTCTATGATTCCAGGGGTCTAAAGCCTGATCTCGTGGTCGGATCCGGTGACCTGGTGCTTTTAGAAGATGCCCTTCAAGATCCTGATTGTCGATGACGCCCACTTCATGCGGACGATGATCCGGGAGATCTTCACGACCTCGGAGTTCATCGTCGCCGGTGAGGCGGAGAACGGGCTGGAAGGTGTCAGGCTTTACAAGAAGTCGAGGCCGGATCTCACCACGATGGATGTCGTCATGCCCCAGATGGACGGGATCACCGCGTTGAAGGAGATCCTGCAGTTCGATCCGAAGGCCAAGGTCATCATGGTGAGTGCCCTTGGACAGGAGGCGTTGATCGCGGAGGCCATTAATATCGGGGCAAAGGATTTCATCGTGAAACCGTTCCAGAGGACTCGTGTCTTGAACGTGGCCCGGTACGTCCTGGGCCTGGACGCCAAGCTGGAAGTGTAAAAGATCGGCGAATTTCCTCCCGATTCACCTGGAGCAGGGGATGGATCTCTCGAAGTACCTGAAGATGTTCATCAGCGAGTCCCAGGAGCACCTTCAAAAGATGGACGGCTTACTCCTGGAACTGGAGAACGATCCTGGCGCTCGGGTCATTATCGATACCCTGTTCCGCGAGGCCCATTCTCTGAAAGGGATGTCGGCCACCATGGGGTTCGAGGATCTGGCCAAGATCTCCCATCGGATGGAGGATTTCCTAGAACGCTTCCGGGGTGGGCGGGAGCCCCTTCGAAGGGAGGCAGTCGATTTCCTGTTCGAAGGGGTGGATCTCTTAAGAAAGGGGATTGAGGAGGTTGCCGCCTCTGGGAAGACCATCGTGGACAGCTCGGCCTTCGTGTCCAAGATGTCCGCCTATACGTCCTCCTTCGATGCCGTCCCTCTTAAAATTCCTCCTCCAACTGGTGAGGGGGCGGCTTCCTTTTGGAAGGAGGAGGAGTTTCAGAGGGCGAGGGTGTGGGCGAAGGAGCAGGGGCTGTTCCTTTTTACCCTGGAGGTCTCCTTAGCCCAGGACGCCCCACTGCCGGCGGCCAGGGCCTACATCATCTTGAAGCGTCTTCAGGAGATGGGAGAACTCCTTCAGGCCCGACCAAGCCAGCAGGAGGTGCAGGCCGGGCAATTTTCGGGGAGGTTAGTCCTTCTCCTGGGGACCTCTGCCTCTCCGGCCGAGGTTCAGCGAAAGGTGGCCGCTATGCCGGACGTAGCGGCCGTGCACCTGATCCTCCATGGGGGGGATGACGAACCGCCAATGCGGGAACCGAAGCTGTTTCCGACTCCTGAGCTGCAGTCGGCGCCTCCCCCTTCCTTGAAGCCAAGCTTGATGGTTCGGGTGGATGCGAAGCTGCTGGATGACCTCATGGATCAGGTAGGGGAACTCATCGTGGCCAAGGGCAGCCTGTTGGAAATTAGCCAAGGACTTGACTCCCGCCCTTTGAAAGAGTGTGTTGATCGGTTCGAGGGCCTCATCAAGGCGCTTCAGCGGCAGGCGATGAAGCTCAGGATGATGCCTATCGAATTCATCGCCGATCGATTCCCTAGGGCGGTCCGGGACCTGGCGAAGCGGCATGGCAAAGTGATCAACTTCGAGATCAAGGGGAGGGAGATTGAGCTGGACAGGGCCATGTTGGAGCAGCTGGCCGATCCTCTCCTCCACCTTCTCCGGAACGCCGTCGATCATGGGATCGAACCACCCGACGAGCGCCAGAAGGTCGGGAAGCCTTCCATGGGGACCCTGCGGTTAGAAGCCTCCCAGGAGCGGGAGGGGGTGGCGATCCGCATCATCGACGACGGTCGGGGGATCGACGTTGCGAAGATCAGACGGGTCGCCCTGGAGAGGGGGATGATTAACAAGGAGGAGCACGACGGCCTCCCCGATGAGGAGGCCCTCCTCTTGATCACCAAGCCTGGATTCAGTACCGCGACGGAGGTGAGCGAGACCTCGGGTCGCGGGGTAGGGATGGACGTCGTCAGGGCTACGGTGGAGGCCCTCAGGGGGAACCTCCAGATCGAATCCCAAATCGGGGAGGGGACCACGGTCACCCTTCGACTCCCTCCCTCCTTAGCGGTCATCCCCGTCCTCATCACAAGGGTCGGGTCGGAGCAGTACGCCATCCCCCTCTACCAGATCTTGAGCACCTTAGAGTTCTCGGAGGGGGAAGTCCAGCGCGTTCAGGGCCAGGAGATCTTGAGGAGGGACGGGAGGCTGATCCCGCTCCTCCGGCTCCGCTCCACCTTAGGCTGTCCGGTCGGTCTCGATCCAGCCTCCGGCCTGGCCTTGGTGACGGTAGTCCGGGGGAGGGAGATCGGGGTGGTAGTGGATGAGTTGTTAAGATACCAAGACGCGGTGCGGAAGCCTCTCGGGAAGGCCCTGAAGGGGCTGAAAGGCCTGGCAGGGGTGACGATCCTTGGGAACGGGGAGATGGTCCTGATGCTGGATTTGAACACCCTGATTTGATGGGGATGAGGTGTTAGGTGAGGATGGGACGAATGATTGAGGAAAAAGGAGACCGCGAGAGAGGCGGCTCGACGCTTGCGGTCCTAGAGGAGCTTTCCGGGGCGGGGATGGGCCGGGCCGCCATGGCGCTTTCGGAGCTCATGCATGAGCGGATCTCCCTGACCTCGGAGGTGCACCTGTTCTCCCCCTCAGAGGTCCTGCGCCTCCTGGATGGGCAGCAGGGGTTGAAGGCCGGGGTGTTCGTCAGGATCCTGAAAGGGGTGGAGGGGGGGATCCTGGTCCTTTTGCCGGAGGAGAGCCTTTTGGCCCTGATCCGTCTATTGGCTGGGAAGAGGGTCGATCGAAGTGCTGCCCTCACTGAAGAAGATTGTTCGGTCCTTCGCGAGGTAGGAAACATTCTGGCCTCTTCGTATCTCTCCGCCTTAAGTGATTGCCTTGGCCTGATCCTCCTCCCTTCTCCCCCCGAGCTCTTCCTGGATCGGGCGACAAAGGCGATGGAGGGCCTCTTGCAGGGAATGGTGGTTCAGGAGATGGCGGTGGTTGAATCTCACTTCGAGGCGGGTCGAGGAGAGGTTCAGGGCCGCTTCTTCATCATGGCCGATATCTCTTCGGTCCAGGCCTGTGGGTCATAACAATGGAACCAGCGCTTCGGGAGAAGTCTGAGCGTTTGAAGGAGATCCTTCGAAGGATGGGAAGCGTCCTCGTCGCGTTCTCAGGCGGCGTGGACTCCGCCTTCCTCCTGAAGGCGGCCTACGATGTCCTGGGGGAGCGGGCGGTGGCGGTTACTGCCGCTTCCGAGAGCCTCCCGGCCTCAGAGCTGGAGGAGGCGAAAAGGCTGGCAGCCTTGATCGGGGCGAGGCACGTGGTGATCGAGACGAAGGAGCTGGAGGACCCGAGTTATGCCGCCAACCATCCCAACCGATGTTATTTCTGCAAAGATGAGCTCTTTACGAAGCTGAAGCCTCTCTCGGGACAGCTTCAGTGCCGTTTCATTGTTTTTGGAGCCAACCTGGATGACCTGGGGGACCACCGGCCCGGCCAGCAGGCGGCCAGGGAACATGGGGTCAGGGCCCCTTTGGTGGAAGCAGGTTTGAGCAAAGCGGAGATCCGCCTTCTGTCCAAGGAGCTGGGCCTCCCGACGTGGGACAAGCCTTCCTTTGCCTGCCTCTCGTCCCGTTTCCCTTATGGCACGGCCATTACCCGGGAGAAGCTGAAGCAGGTGGAGCTGGCGGAGGAGCTCGTACGGGACCTGGGCTTCCGACAGCTCCGGGTGCGGCACCACGAGGCGATCGCCCGGATCGAGCTTGATCGGGAAGAGCTCCCGCGCCTCCTCCTGGAGGAGGGGTTGATGGATAAGGTGGTCACCGGCCTGAAAGCCCTCGGCTACCTCTACGTCACCATTGATCTGGAAGGTTACCGATTGGGAAGTCTAAACGCCGCTCTTCGGGATCCTAGACCTCAGACCTTTGACCTCCGATCTCATGGATCGGATTGGCAATGCTGAGATTTAGGTCTCTGGTCTCATGTCTAGGGTCTAAAGTCTGAGGGTCTGAAAAGGATGGAGACGATCCTGGTCATCGATGATGAGCCGTTTATGCGCCGGCTCTGTGATGACATGCTTTCCCTCCGTGGGTTCAAGGTGCTCACCGCAGAGAGCGCCAAGGAAGGACTTGCCAAGCTGGAGCAGGGGGGGATTGATGTCGTCTTGTTGGACATCATGATGCCGGAGCTTTCCGGGATCGAGTTCCTCCCCATCGTGAAGAAAACGGACCCCTTCGTCTATGTCATCATTATGACCGCTTACGCCTCCCTGGAATCGGCTATTGAGGCTTTGAAGAAGGGGGCCTACGATTACCTCCGAAAGCCCTTCCGGCCTCATGAGCTCTACCATTCTGTGGACAGGGCCATTGGCCGCCGCCGGGTTGAGCTGGAGAACAGAAAGCTCCTCCAAGACCTCCAGCGTAAGGTCCAGGAGCTCTCGACCTTAAACCGGGTGGGGCAGTCTATTCACTCCCTCCTGGAGATCGACCGGCTCTTGGAGAGGATCGTCCTCTCCATCGCCGCCGTCATGGAGGTAGAGATTGTCTCCCTCATGCTGATCGAAAAAGAGACGAATGAGATGACGATCAGGGCTGCCACCGGCCTCCCCGAGGAGATCACGAAGACGACCCGCCAGAAGGTGGGGACGGGGATCGCCGGGTGGGTGGCCCAGCACAGGGAGCCGCTTCTCGTCGATGACATCGAACAGGACCTCCGCTTCGCCAGACGGGAGAACCTGCCCCGGTATAGGACCAAATCCCTTTTGAGCGTTCCCTTGATCACCAAGGCGGGGGTCATCGGGGTCCTGAACGTCAACTCCAAAGTCTCGGGGGAGCCCTTTACCGAGCACGATTTGGAGCTGTTGACGACCTTCGCAAGCCAGGCCTCCTCCGCCATCGAGAACGCAGAGCTCTACGCCGAAATCCAGGGTTTCAACCGGAAGCTGGAAGAGGAGGTCAGGATCGCCACGGCAGAACTGGCTAAGAGTAATACGGAGTTAGAGCTCAAAGTCAAGGAGCTTAGGACCCTCTACGAGGCCAGTCGGGTGATGACCTCCACCTTGGATCCCCAGGAGTTGGCGACAAAGATGCTGGAGGAGGTGGGGAAGCTGATCCCCAACGATCGGGCAGAGATCTGGGTCTTCGACGAGGCGGCGGGGGAACTAAAAGTCCTGGCCACCTCCAAGGAAGCGGCTGCCCTCATCCCGCAGGGTGGTGTCCGCTTGGACGATCGCTCCAGCACGGCTTGGATCAGCAGGAACCGGGAGGCTCTCCTCATCCGGGAGATCAAGCCGGGGCTCGAGGTCTCGACGCAGCGTTGGCTGATAGGCGATAAGCCGGTGCGCTCCTATATTGGGGTTCCTCTCTTGAAGGGAGACAGGTTGGTCGGAACCTTGGAGCTGGCGAGCCGGACCCTGCAGGCGTTTCACGAAGGACACCTGGATACCCTGAAGGCGTTGGCTTCGCACCTAGCCATGGCTGTTGAAAATGCCAGGCTCTACTCCGAGATCGAGCGGACCTTCATCGATACGTTAAGCGCCCTGGCCAACTCGTTGGAGGCCAAGGACGACTATACGATGAACCATTCAGAGCGGGTGACACAAGTCGCCTTGTTGATCGGCAAGCAGATGGGCCTCTCTCCCGACCGGCTCAGGGCCATCGAGATCGGCGGGAGGCTCCACGACGTGGGGAAGATCGGGGTCGCTGACGAGGTCCTGAAGAGTGCAAACAAGCTCACCCCCGAGGAGAAGCGAATCATGGACCTTCATCCCTCCATCGGAGCGAGGATCCTCGAGCCGATCCAATTTTTGAAGGGGAAGGGGGTCAAGGAGGTGGTGGTCCAACACCAGGAACGATACGATGGGACAGGCTACCCTCAAGGTCTGAAAGGGGAGGAAATCGATCTGGGGGCGAGGATCCTGGCCGTGGCCGATGCCTACGATGCCATGATGTCCCGCCGCCGGTACCGGCGGAAGATCTTCACCCATGAGGACATCGTGGGGGAGTTCAAAAGGAACGCGGGGACCCAATTCGACCCGAAGGTGGTGGAGGCCTTCCTCCAGATCGAGAAGGACAGCATCCTGGACATCTACCCCTTGAGCGCCTCCTCCTTTGGCGGCCTCCTGTGGGTCGAGTGTGAGAGGTGTGGAGCCCAATTCCGGGTGGATGGCCAAAAGATCCCGGTGGAGGGGACAGAGGTCAAGTGCGCGAGATGTCAGCACCCGATCACCGTCAAGCCGCAGACCACGGTCTCCTCCCCTTCGACCAGCCGGGAGACTTGATGGGGCAAGGGGTTATGGGTAGAGGCCCCGGAGCCTGTGGGCATCGGCCACCCGTTTTACCCCCAGCATGAGGGCCGCCGTCCTCAGATCCACCTTCTCTTCCTTGGCGAAGGCCGAGACCCGCTTGAACGCCTCCGTCATGATCTCCTGGAGGCGGAGGTTGATCTCCCGCTCCTTCCAGAAATAGAACTGGAGGTCCTGCACCCACTCGAAGTAAGAGACGGTGACCCCACCGGCGTTGGCCAGGACATCGGGGATGATGAAAACACCTTTCTCTTGTAGGATCCGGTCGGCCTCCGGGGTGGTTGGGCCGTTGGCCCCTTCAGCAATGATCTTGGCCTTGATCCGCTCGGCGTTCCTCTCGGTGATCTGGCCGCCGAGGGCGGCCGGGATCAAGATGTCGCAGGGAAGCTCCAGAAGCTCCTCGTTGGAAACCTGGTCCCCCCCGTCCCGAAACTCCAGGAGGGGCTCCTTGGCCTTGACGGATCGGACCAGCTTCGGGATACCGAGGCCGTGGGGATTGTAAAGGCCTCCCTTCGACCCGCTCACGGCGACGACCCGGCAGCCTTCCTCGTAGAGAAGCCTGGCGGCCACGCTTCCCACGTTTCCGAAACCTTGGACGATGACCCTGGCTCCTTCGAGGGGAAACCCCAGTTCCTTCGCCGCCGCCATGACCACGTAGGAAACTCCCCTTCCCGTTGCCTCGACCCTCCCCAAGGAGCCCCCCAAGAGCAGGGGTTTGCCGGTGACGACCCCTGGGACGGTGATCCCCTTCTGCATGCTGTAGGTGTCCATCATCCAGGCCATGACCTGCTCGTTGGTGTACATGTCGGGGGCGGGAATATCCAGATCTGGGCCGATCATGAAGATGATCTCCGAGGTGTAGCGTCGGGTCATCCGCTCCAGCTCCGCCAGGGACATCCTGGTGGGATCGCAGCGGACCCCGCCTTTGGCACCTCCGTAAGGGAGCCCCATCAAGGAGCACTTCCAGGTCATGAGCA
>JACQHM010000035.1 GCA_016199025.1 Candidatus Methylomirabilota bacterium
ATCGGCAATCCGCAATCCGCCTTTGAAGGAGGGTGGCGGGCGGGGGGTGGGCGGACTACTAATCCTTCGGCTTACGGTTGAATTCATGGAGCTCGTACCGGAAAGAGACTTCGATGTTCTTGTCGTGGGTGGCGGGCCGGCCGGCTCTGTGCTTACGACACGTCTGGCTCACCTTGGCTATCGTGTCTGCCTGCTCGATCGAAAGGTCGAAATTTCCATCGGCGAAACGCTCTCACCCTCGGTCCGCATGCTGTTTTCGCATGCTGGCGTGGAGGTGGACTGGTGTTCCCCGATGGCCATTCCAACCGGTGGGAACCTGGTCTGTTGGGGGAATCCCGAGATCGAGCACATTCCATTTTCCCCCGATGGTCGAGTTCACGGGTACCAGGTGGATCGGTCTGCCTTTGATGCCGCGCTCCGTCAGAAGGCTTCTTTTGCGGGTGCCGTGGTCTTCAGCAGCGCCGACCTGTTAGATTTTTGCAAGCTGCCGGGCGATGCCTGGCAATGCACCTTTTCCGCTCTCGCAGATCGCCCAAGAACGATTCGTGCCAGGTGGATCGCCGATGCCACAGGCCGCCGGCATAGACTTGGAGGAAAACTCACGACCTATAGAACCTACACACCTCATCTGTTTGGGATTATCGGGTACTGGACATCTCCGGGGACCAGTGATCATCAGGATTTACTGGTAGAGGCTCTTGAAGAGGGGTGGCTGTCGTTTGCGCCATTGCCAACAGGACAAGCCAACATCGCCTTGATGACTGGGCTAGAGGTAGTACGCAGCAGGGCGACACAATCTCTTCGGGAGTTCTACCTTCAAAACATCTCCTCCAGTCGGTACACCTGGAACAAGGTGTCATCGTTCAAGCCCCCTCAGAGGGTGAGGATCTTCGATGCGACGCCCCGTATTGCCGACGCTTCGATCGGGCCCGGATGGATCCTTGTTGGCGACGCTTCATCCGAGCTGGATCCCCTTTGTGGGCAGGGTGTGCAAAAGGCCGTCAGTTCAGCCCTGACCGCTTCTCTGGTGATCCACACCATCCTCGCCCGGCCTTCTCACGCAGAGGTGGCGATCCAGTTCTATGAGGGACGGGAACGCTCAGTTTTTGCCGAACACCTTCGAGGCCTCTACCACCATTATGCTCGGGAGACCCGTTGGTCTGATCGGGCCTTCTGGAAAGCCAGGATGGTCCCATCGGAGTGGCCTTTCAAGGATGAGCTGCTTCCTTACCGGAGCGGATCAGTCCATCTCCAACCCCATGATCGGATCCGACTTGGCAGAGGGACATGTATTGTTAAGCGCCCCGTCTTGGAGGGTGAGTTCATCGAGATCAAGGAGGTCGTCACATCCCCTGGAAACGAGCGGGGCGTTCGGTACTACGGGACCATTTGTGTACCCGACCTCCTGGCTCTGTTGGAGGATTCGCCAAGGGCCGTGGATGTGGTTCAACGCTATCTGGCCAAGACCGCTCGATCGATGACCCCCCAATACCTCTTTGAAGCCTTATGTCGCCTTCTCTCTTCAGGGATCATCGAAAAGCTCTGACTGTTGGTAAAGGATCGTCAGAATGGATCAGCTCCTGAGGCTCCTCCCCTTTGTGAGACCCCGCGTCCTGGGGCTCCTGGTCGTCTTCGGCTTTTCTCTCTTCAGCATCCTGTTGGGCTTGGCCACACCCCTCTTCACCAAGATCCTGATCGACGACGCCCTCCTCAAGGGGAACGGCCGGCTGCTCGCCATCCTGGTCGTGGCGATGTTCGCCACAAGAGCCATGGCAACCTTGGCCGCCGCCTTGAACAGTTACCTCTACAGTAAGATAGCCGCCGAAGTCCTGTTCAGGATGCGTCTTTCCCTGTATCAGCATCTCCTTACCCTCTCACCAAAATTTTATGCCCAAACGAGGATAGGGGAGATCCTTTCCCGGATCAACACGGACATGGCCGAGGTCCAGCGGATCGCCACAGATGTCCTCTTCAACTTGGTCCTGTCCCTCTTGAGCGTAATCGGGACTGGAGGCTTTCTGGTCTGGCTTAACTGGAGGCTGACGCTTGTGAGCGTGGTCTTTCTTCCCCTGGCCCTTCTGGCCCTCGGCCAACTCCGCCCAAAGGTTGAAGCCCTCGCCAGGGCGATCCGGGATCGGAACGCCGACCTCGCCAGCCTTCTGGTTGAACGGTTAAGCGGCGTGAAGTTCATCCAGGCCTTTGGAGCGGAAGGGTATGAGGTGGAAAGGTTCGTCGGGAAATCGAGGGAGGTGATCAGGACCCTCCTTCGGTACCAGATCACCTCCTCCCTCGCCGGCGGGATCCCCGGCCTTCTCCTCACGGCCAGCACCGCCGTTGCCTTCCTCTACGGGGGGTATCTGGTCATCACGGGAGGGATGACCGTCGGGGCCCTGGTGGCCTTCACCGCGTATCAGGCTAGGGCCTTCGGCCCCCTCCAAGGCTTGATAGACCTCTCTCTCGGCCTCCAACGGGCCAGGGTCTCATTGCTGCGGGTCTTCGAGCTGTTCGATGTCAGGCCGGAGGTCGTCGAGAAGAAAGATGCGCTTCCCCTGGAAGATGTTCCGGGGGAGATCGTCTTCAAGAAGGTCTCCTTCGCGTATCAGCCTGGTGATTTCATCTTGAAGGATCTCAGCTTCATCATCCCCCCCGGAAGCACCGTGGCCATCGTAGGCCCAAGCGGCTCGGGCAAGAGTAGCATTGTCGATCTCCTCATGAGGTTTTACGATCCTCTGGAGGGGTCCATTGAACTCCGCGGCCGTAACCTCAAGGATTTTACCCTCGCCTCCCTGCGAAGGCACGTGGTCTTGATCGATCAGGAGACCTTCCTGTTCCACGCGACCATTGAGGAGAACATCCGGTACGGGAGGCGGGATGCGACCCGGGAGGAGGTGATTGCGGCGGCCAAGGCCGCCTCGATCCACGACTTCATCGAGTCTCTGCTGGAAGGGTACAACACGATGGTCGGGGAGCGGGGGATGAGACTCTCCGAGGGGGAGAAGCAGAGGATCGCCATCGCCCGGGCGATCCTCCGGGACCCCAAGGTCCTCATCTTGGACGAGGCGACCTCTTCGTTGGATTGGCTGTCCGAGCAGAACGTCCGCAAGGCCCTGGGGCATCTCATGAAGGGACGGACGACGATCATCGTCACCCACCGCCTCTCATCTATCAAAGATGTCGATCACATCCTCGTCCTCCACGGCGAGCGGATCGTCCAGGCCGGGAGCCACGAGGAGCTTCTCAAGGAGGAGGGGCTCTATCGGACGCTCTGGCTCGCCGAGCAGGGGAGCGGAAGGCTGGGGGAGCCCCTCCAGAGCGCCGCTGTGGGGATGGCTTGGTAGCGTGAGGAGGCCGGGCATGGCCGACCGGTTTGACCTCTTCGCCTATACGGGAAAAGGCGTCAGGGTGGCCCTCGTTGATTCGGGCATCAATCCTCAGCACTCCCATGTCAAGTGGATAGAAGGGGGGATCGGAATCATCCCCGAGGGGGAGGGTCAGGTGACCTTCACGGATGACTTTGGGGATCGCCTTGGCCACGGGACGGCCAACGCGGGGATCCTCCGCAAGAAGGCCCCGGACGTCCAGCTTTACGGCATCAAGGTCTTCGACTCTACCCTTGCCACCTCTGTCCAGGTCCTGATCGAGGCGATCCGATGGGCTGTGGACCATGGGGTGAAGGTGGTGAACTTGAGCCTTGGGACCACCAATCGGGCTAATGCCCCAGGTTTGAAAGAGATCTGTGATTATGCTGCGGAGAAGGGGGTCATTCTGGTGGCCGCCGGTGAGGATGGGAAGGAAGTGTACCCGGCGGTCTTCCCGAATGTCATCGGCGCCACGATGGATCCCACCTCCGACGAGTACACCTATGTCCACTGGTATGGTGATCCTGTCGAGTTCGGGACGTGCGGTTGGCCTCGAAGACTCCCGGGGGTCCCGCAACGTTCCAATTTCCGAGGGAATAGCTTCGCTGCAACCCACATGTCCGGCTTCATC
>JACQHM010000273.1 GCA_016199025.1 Candidatus Methylomirabilota bacterium
GAGGCCCGAGATGGCTTTTAGGGTCGTCGTCTTCCCGGCCCCGTTGGCTCCCAGGAGAGCGGTGATCTCTCCCTCGGGAGCCTCCAAGGAGATCCCTTTCAAGACCAGGATGATCTGATCGTAGATGACCTCGATGTTGTTCAACTGGAGCATCGGTCACTCACCAAACGCTCTGCCCTCCATCAATGACGAAGGCCGCCCCGGTGACGAAACTCGAAGCCTCGGAGGCCAGGAAGACCACGATCCCCCCCAGCTCCTCGGGCCTCCCCACCCTCCGCATGGGGATCCACCGCTTGATGTACTCCTGTCCCTCCTTCGTGGCGAAAAAGGCCTCGTTCATGGCGGTGAGGAAGTAACCGGGGCAGATGGCGTTCACCCTGATGTTGTACCGGGCCCACTCGAGGGCCAATGATCTCGTCAACTGCAAGACCCCCCCCTTGCTCGCCGCATACGAGGCCAGGTTGGAAGACCCCAAGAGGGCCGCGACGGAGGCGATGTTGATGATCCGTCCGCCCTTTCTGGCCGCCATGTGGGCCCCCACGGCCTTCGAGCAGAGGAAGGTCCCGTTCAAGTTGGTATCGAGGACCCTGGTCCAATCCTCAACGGCCACCTCCAGGATGGGCTTTACGTGGGCAATCCCCGCACAGTTCACCAAAATATCAATTCTCCCAAAGGTTTTCAGGGCCTCTGCCACCATTGCCTCGACCTCCCTCACATTGGTCACATCGACTCTGACAGGGAGCGCCTTCCTCCCCAAGGTCTGAATCGCCGTGGCGGTCTCTTCCAGATCCTTTAAGCTCCTGGCGCAGACCACGCAGTCAGCGCTGGCCTCGGCCAGGGCCAGGGCCAGGACTTTCCCTAAGCCACGGCTGGCCCCCGTGACGAGGGCCACCTGGCCATCGAGGCGAAACCGGTCGAGGACCATCTTAGCTCCCTTTCGCTGCGGCCTCCTTTAATGCCTCCTGAATGACGTCACCGTAGGCCTTGAACCAATCGGTCATCGGAGCCCATTTCCCCCCTTTGATCTGGTAGATCCTGACCCACCCTCCCCCTTCGTGGTCATTCGGGGTGATCTCCAGGGGAGGGACCAACCCCTCTAACGTGAACCCCTTGATGGACTCGAACCCTTTCTTCACCTTCTCGCCGGTGACGGGAAGGCCGAACCGCTTGATGGCCTGGCGGATCGCCTCCGTGTGCAGGGCGGCGATGAGCACCCCTCGGTTGTAGTACACCGTCGAGTTCATCTCCCTGGGCGGGTCCTTCCCCTCATCCCGGTACATCTTGGCGATTTCTTTAAGGATGGGGAAGTCAGAGCCCACCCCGGCAAACTGGATCCCCAAATACCCTTCGGCCGTACTCCACCCCGCAGCCTCCGCATCCGCCTCCGCCGCCCCCCAGACGAAGCCGATGACATGATCCATCGGAAAGCCGACCCGCCTGAGTTCCTTCATGGAGACCGATGGGGACCGGCCGAAGAGGTGGGTGATGACCCAATCGGGTTTGAACCGTTGGGCGATGTCCAGGATCTGGGCGCTCATCTCGATGCCGGGGGGTGGGACGGCGAAGGTCCTCAGCTCGAACCCTTCCCGTTTCGCCAGCTTCTCGAAGATCGGGAGAGGCTCCCGGCCGGCCGGGTTGTCGTAGTACAGGAAGGCGATCTTGAGGCCCTTCTTCCCCTTGGAGTGGTCCAGGATGTACTTGACCGATGCCGTCGCCTGGGACCAGTAACTGGCGGCGATGGGGAAGACGTAGGGGAAGCGGGTCCCGTCAGTGGCATCGGCCCGGCCGAAGCCTGGGGAGGTCCCGGGGATCTTATCCTCGGTCAACCTTGGGGTCAGGGCGTAGACGTTGGGGGTGCCATACAGGCTGACGGAGACCGCGCCCTGCTGTTTGAAACGCTCGTAGGCCTCTACCCCCAGGGGGACCTCGTACTTGTGATCGATCTCGATGACGCGGATCTTATGCCCCTCGACTCCCCCCTTTTTGTTCACGAGCTTCACATAGTCGTGAAAGCCCGGGCAGAGGAAGACCCCGATGGTCTGGACAGGGCCGGTCCTGTCGCACTGAAGCCCCACCACGATCTCGTGCGTCGCCCAGGTCACCTCCGGGTTCACGAGGGCGAGGACGAGGACCAGGATCGCCACGGCAACACTCAGGTGGGCCAGTCTCTTCCTCATGGTACCTCCTCCTTTGTTAACCTTCAGCTTTCAGCCATCAGCGGTCAGGATTTAGCCATCAGCCATCAGTTATCAGCCATCGGCTCTGAGGAATCAACCCTAAGCTGAAAGCTGATCGCTGAACGCTGAAAGCTAAAGGCTGACGGCTGACGGCTGACGGCTGAACGCTTTTTAGTACGGAAAGGGCCAGACACGAAAGTAGTCCGTGATGTTCCGCCAGAGCTTCTTCAGGCCATCCGGTTCCACGATCAGGAAGAAAATGATCAGGCCACCGAAGAGGATGAGCTGCAAGTTGGTCAGAACACCGGCCACATCGCTGATGGTGAAGAACAGCCCCCCGATCCCCTCCACGACATACCTGAGAAGGATCGGGAGCAGCGTGATGAAGGCGGCTCCGAAAATCGAGCCCAGGATGGAGCCTAAGCCCCCGATGATAATCATGGCCAGGAAGTTCACAGAGGTGACGATGGTAAACTGTTCGTAGTTGGCGATCCCGAGATAGTACGTATAGAGGACTCCCGTGACCCCGGCGTAGAAGGAGCTGATGGCGAAGGAGAGGAGCTTGTAGCGGAAGATATTGATGCCGATGATCTCCGCCGCCACGTCGTGGTCCCGGATGGCGACGAAGGCCCGGCCTACCCGCGTTCGGAAGAGATTCATAGCAGCGACGATCCCTAAGCTCACCACGATGAGGATCAGGTAATACATGCCGCGCTGGGTGTTGATGACGTAGCCCCCCAACGCCGGCCTCGGGACATAGATGGAGGACTGAATGCCCCCGCTGATCCAGGTGATGTGGTTGAGGCTCCACTCGATGATGAACTGACCTGCCAACGTCGCGATGGCCAGATAGAGCCCTTTGATTCGTAAGGAGGGGATGCCAAAGAAACTCCCCACGGCGGCGGCCATCACCCCCCCCGCCGCCAACGCCAGCCAGAAGGGCAGGTGGTACCGGGTGGCCAGAATGGCTGCCGTATAGGCTCCCACGGACATGAACGCCCCATGGCCTAAAGAGACCTGGCCGGTGTAGCCCGTCAGGATATTCAACCCCAAGGCCCCTAGGATTGCGATGTTGACCAGGTTTGCCACGCTCAACAGATAATCGTTGGCCAGGACCGGGAAGGGGAGGAAAACGATGATGGCGATTCCCAGGACCGTCGAGCGGGCCAGGGGGATTGGGTAGAGGGCCATGTCGGCTTCGTAGCTTGTCTTCAGGACCCCACATTCCCTGTTAATCATGGCTTACACCCGCTCGATAATCTCTTTCCCAAACAGGCCGTAGGGGCGGATCATGAGGATCACGATCATGAGGAGGTAAGGGATAAAGTCCTTCGTTCCTCCACCGACGTAAGGGTCGATGTAGCCGGCGGCGACACTCTCCACCCCTCCCACAATCAGCCCCCCCACGACGGCCCCCAGGATCGAGTCAAGCCCGCCCAGGATCACCACCGGGAAGACCTTCAGGCCGACCAACGAGAGATGCACATCGACTCCCAGAAGGTTTCCCCAGATGATCCCTCCGATCGCCGAAACGATGCCGGCCATGGCCCAGGCCAAGGCGAAGTAGCGTTCCACGCTGATCCCCATGGCCATGGCCACCTGCTGGCTATCGGCGACAGCTCGCATCGCAATCCCGATCCGGCTCCTTAAGAAAAAAGAGCCGAAGAGGGCCAGGAAGATCAGGCTGATGGCGACGGCCACGATCTGGATCGGGGAGATGAGGAGGCCGGAGACGAACAAAGGGGCATCAGGAATCGGGAGGGGGACATTTTTGGTCTCGGCCCGAAAGAGGAGCGGCCCGATCCCCTTCAAGATAGAGGCAAGGCCGATGGTCGCCATGATCACGGCGATCACTGGCCGACCGATCAAGGGGCGGAGGATCATCCGCTCCACACCGAATGCGAGGACGATCATGGCAACGATCGTCCCTGCCACGGCCACGACCAGGGGAAAACCGTACGATCCGAGCAGCACGGCCACGATGAAGCCCCCGATCATGACCAGTTCCCCCTGGGCGAAGTTAATGGCATCGGTCGCCTTGTAGATCAACACGAAACCTAACGCGACCAGGGCATAGAGGGCCCCCACCATCAGGCCGTTGACGAGCAGTTGGAGGAAGAAATCCATTATGACCTCCCCACCTCCGCCATCTTCTCCAAGGCCCGGATCTTGAGCCTGGTCTCGATGGTCGCCTTCCGCCCGTCCTGGTAGGTGACCTCTGCCAGGACCGGTACCTCTTCCAGGCCGGCGTAGAGGGCCTCGATGAGGCCGGAATACTTCTTTGTGACGAACCGCCGCCTCACCTTCCTGGTCCTGGTCATCTCCTCGTCGTCGGGGTCCAGTTCCTTGTGCAAAAGGAGGTATCTTCGGATCCTGGTCGCGCTGGAAAGATCCCGATTGACGCGCTCGATCTCCCAGTGGACCAGCTCGCAGACCTCGGGCTTCTGGGAGAGGTCAGCGTAGGTAGTGTAGGATACTCTTCGCTTCTCGGCCCACTTGCCGACGTTCTCCTCATCAATGTCGATCAGGGCCGCCACATAGGGCCGCCCCTGCCCGATCACCACCGCCTCTTTGATGTACGGGCTGAACTTGAGTTTGTTCTCGATCATCTGAGGAGCAAACTGGGTCCCATCAACAAGGGTCGCCAGATCCCCAGCCCGATCGAGACAGACCAGGTGCCCATCCTCGCCCAGGAGGCCGGCATCCCCTGTGTGGAGCCACCCCTCCTTCAGGGCTAGGGCGGTGGCCGTCGGGTTCTTATAGTAGCCGGCGAATAAGCCGCTACTCCTGATCAGCACCTCCCCCTCGTCGCTGATCCTGACCTCGGTGTTGGCAACAGGCCTTCCGACCGTCTCCAGCTTGACCTGATCATCCTGCTGGAGACAGGCCAAGGCCGAACATTCCGTCTGGCCGTAGGCCTGCTTGACATTGATGCCGATGGACCGGAAGAGCATGAAGATCTCAGGCCCGATGGCCGCGCCCCCTGTGTAGGCGGACTTGACCCGGGCCAATCCCAACTGGTCCCTGATCGGGCCGTAGACAAGGACCTCCCCCAGGAGGGAGAGGAATTTCAGCCAGAGGGGGACCGGCCTCCCCTGCATCTTCCGGAGGGCCGCCTCGTGGCCGATCGGCAAGAACCACCGGTAAAAGCGCCTCTTCACAAAGCCCGCATCCTCCATCCGGACCTGCACCTGGGACGCCAGGTTCTCCCAGATCCGGGGTGGGGCGAAGAACAGGTGGGGCCCCACCTCCCGAAGGTCCCCCTGGACGGTCTCGGGCCCCTCGGGGCAGTTGACCGTCAGCGGCGCCACGGTGGCCACAGCCAGGGACCAGAGGATCTCTCCAATCCAGGCCGGGGGAAGATAGGCCAGAACGGCATCTCCGGCAAGGCAGCCTTTGGTCGCGAGGAAGTTCCTGGCGACCGTGATGAGGTTTCGATGAAGGAGCACAACCCCCTTGGGAAGACCGGTGGTGCCGGAGGTGTAGCAGAGGAGGGCGACATCCTCCCTCCGCCCTGCTTCTACCAGCGCCTCGAACAGTCCCGGCTGCTCCTGCTCCAACCTCCGTCCCAGGCCCTCAACGGCTGTAAAGCTCCGCAGGAGGGCATCCTGGTAATGCCGCATCCCCTTGGGGTCCTCATAGATGATCTGCTTCAGCCGGGGAAGCACCTCCTTCAGCTCCAGGACCTTATCCACCTGTTCCTGATCCTGGGCAAAGACGAAGGAAGCGTCCGAATGGTCGATGATGTAGCCCACCTCTTTCGCAGGGGCATCCTGATAGATGGGGACAGGCACTCCCCCGATCGCCTGGATGGCCAGGATGGCCCAGTACACCTCGGGCCGATTATCGCTGAGAAGAGCGAGGGTCTCCCCCCGCTTGAATCCCAAGGCGACAAGCCCCAGGGCGAAGGCCTTCACACGCTTCAGGGCATCGGCCCAGCGATATTCCTGCCAGATGCCGAACTCCTTCTCCCGGATGGCCGGTTTCCGAGAGAAGGTCCCCCTGGCGTTCACCAGCAACAACTGGGGGAGTGTCTCATCCTGCATCAGGCATCTCCTCCAAATCCCCTCGCCGCCCTTGGCCTGGAGCCTAGGTAGGCCTGGATGACCACAGGATCATCCCGGACCTCATTGGGAGTCCCCTCGGCGATCTTTCGCCCGAGGTCCAGGACTGCCACCCGATGGGAGAGATCCATGACGACCTCCATGTCGTGCTCTACCAAGAGGATGGCGGTCCCCCATTCTTCGTTGACATCCAAGATGAACCTGGCCATGTCTTCCTTCTCTTCCAGGTTCATCCCTGCCATCGGTTCATCCAAAAGGAGGATCTTCGGCTGAAGGGCCAGCGCCCGGCCTAGCTCCACCCGTTTCTGAAGGCCGAAGGGGAGCCTACCAACAATCTTTCTCCTGATCGGCTCGATCTCCAGGAAGTGGATGATCTCCTCCACAAATTTTCGGTGCTGGACCTCCTCTTTTTGAGCAAGGCCCCAGTAGAGGCTGGAGGCGAAGACCCCTGCTCGCATGTGGACGTGGCGGCCCAACAGCAAATTGTCAAGGACCGTCATCCCCTTGAAGAGGGCGATGTTTTGAAAGGTGCGGGCGACCCCGAGGCCGGCGATCCGGTGGGGAGGGAGATGAGTAATGTCCTGCCCGTCCAACCTGACCCTGCCCTTTTCGGGACGATAGACCCCGCTGATGGTGTTGATGAGGGTGGTCTTCCCGGCGCCGTTCGGGCCGATGATGGCGAGGATCTCTCCCGCCTTCGCCGAGACACTGACCCCCGTCAGGGCCTTGACCCCGCCGAAACTGACGTGGAGGCCTTCGATGGTCAGGTGAAAGGCTCCCATCCCGACACCGCCTCTACTACCCCAGCCACCGCTTCCTGCGCCGGTAGCTCTTCACGTCCTGGAAGCTCTTTCGTCCCGCCTTGCTCAAGCCCAGGTAGAATTCCCTCACATCCTCGTCCTCTTTGAGCTTCTCCGCCGGGGCGTCCAGGACGATCTTCCCGTTCTCCATGACATACCCGTAGTCAGCCAGGCCCAGGGCCATCCTGGCGTTCTGCTCGACGAGGAGGATGGTCACCCCCTCTTCCTGATTGAGCCGCCGGATGATCTCAAAGATCTCGACCACGATCAAGGGTGCAAGGCCCAGAGAGGGCTCGTCCAAGAGGAGGAGCTTCGGCTTGGCCATCAACGCACTCCCGATGGCCAGCATCTGCTGCTCACCCCCAGAAAGGTACCCGGCCCGGATGGTCCGGCGTTCCTTCAGGCGGGGAAAGTAGTGATAGACCCGCTCCAGCCCCTCCTCCACCTCGCCACGGGGCCGAAGATACGAGCCCACGAGGAGGTTCTCCTCCGGGGTCAGCTCGTCGAAGATCCGCCGACCTTCCCGGACATAGACGATCCCGAGCCGGGCGATGTCCTCGGGATAGCGGTTCTGGATCTTTTGGCCGTCGAACTCGATGCTCCCCCTGGTGACCTCGCCTCGCTCCAGCTTGATCAAGCCCGAGATCGCCTTCAAGGTGGTGGACTTCCCGGCCCCGTTCGCCCCAATCAGGGTCGTGACGGAGCCCGTCCGAACCTGGAGGGAGATCCCTTTCAGGACCAGGATCAGCCCCCAGAACATCACCTCCATGTTTACCAGCGTCAACATTGCTAGAAGCCCAGCCAGTCGGGGCGCCGTTCCACGGTGATCTCCTTGACCGGGACGATCCTCCCCTCCCGGATCGTCATGATCCGGGTCGTCGTGGAAGGCCGGTGATCCGTTGGGGTCAACGTGATCGGCGGAACGAGCCCTTCAGGATCCCAGCTCCGCAAGGTTTCTAACGCCTCTTTGATGGCCTCACCCGTGATCTGACCCTTATACTTCTCCCCATACGTGTTCCAGTTCTCGACGATGACCTCCAATGCCTTCTCCAACAGCGTCACGTTCAGCCAGCCCCTCACATACGAGGCGATGAAGGGGGTCTCAGGCGTGCCCCACCGGAATGTGGTCTTCGACGGCTTCTCGAACCGTTTCCAGGTGTCGAGGATCGTCTTCATCCCAGGGGCCCGGTCCTGCTCGCCGAAATAGCGGTGAGGGGTGCTGCCGTAGACCCCTTCGGCAGCCTTGCCGATGAGCCGGATCATGTTCTCATCGTACCCCCAGACATTCACCCCGATCCGGGCCTTGACCCTTACCTCCCTGGCATCCCGGACCGTCACCGAGGCCGAGGCCGTCGTCCCCCCGATCCACAGGAAATCGGCGTCGAAGCTCTTGACGGCCTGGAGCTGAGATTTCGCCTCCAGGGCCGTCAAGGCGACGATCTGATCGGGTCCGATCTCAAACCCCAGTTCCTTGGCCAGGGCCTTCCCTGCCGGGATGGGGGCCTTTCCGTACGGGTGGTCCGGATAGGAGAAAACAATCTTCGGCTTCTTGATTCCCTCCTGATCGGCCAGCTCCTTGAAGAATGTCAACATCCCGCGCAGTTGATCCGAGTAGCTCGCCACAGGGTAGAAGTTGTACGGGGTCTTGGCGGGGTCGTCCAGATGGGAGGAATAGGAGGCGGAGATGTAGGGAATCCTGTCCTCGGCCGCCAGCTTGGAGAGGGCCTCGGTATCCCCCGTCCCCCACCCGATGATGGCCACCACCCGGTCCACGTCGCGGAATTTTTTATAAAGGGAGACGGCATCGGGGATCTTATAGCCGTAGTCGGACCAGACCAGGTTGATCTTCAGCTTTCTCTCGACCCCTCCTTTGACTTCGTTAATGTACCGGACCCGGGAGAGGGCCCCCTTGTGGTAATCTACCCCGACATCAGAGGTCGGCCCCGTTGTGTCGAAGAGGGCCCCGACCTTGACCGTGTCAGGCAGAGGGGGCGCCGCCAAGGCTGACGGCGCGATGAACGCCGGAACCATGAGGACAAAAAGAGAGAGCCACACCAGCCGCTTCACCATCTCCTTCATTGCTTCCCCCTCCTCCATAGGGGCGCGATTGATCGCGCCCGATGTGGGCGTCATGAATGACGCCCCTACAATTTACCCGCGCGTCTTCTCCTCCTGGAACAAGGTATCCTTGTACTCCTGCACCCTGGGGCACTGGATATGCTGTTTCTCCCCGACGGTGCACTTGGACCGGCCATCCTTGTAGACCAGGATCGTACAGATTTCCCCTGTCACATCACAGAGGATGGTCTTGGCCGTCACCTGCCATTTGATTTCTATGTTACTCATCGTTCCGTCCGCATCCGTTCACCACGGATGATGAGCCCCGAGGGATCAACCTCCTGCCGTAAGATGCGGAGCTCCTCGTCCAACGGTGGCTCGATCTCTTGAAGCTTCGCATCCAAAAGCGGCTCAAAACCCATTCCCTCGAGAACATCAGCAACCTTCACGCCCCTGAGGACCCCCAGAAGGGTCATTTTCTTGGTCACCTCGTCGAAGCCGATGAGGGCCTTCGAGGTCACAACCCGCCACGGGCCGGTCCCCCGTGGGAGCCCTGCCTTCTCCCGGGCCCCCGGTCCATCCAGGTAACCTGGCGAGGTGACGAAGTCCAAGAGCTTGACGAAGCGCCTCGGCTCGTGCTTCAAGACGATGATCGTCTTCCAGCAGAGGGAGGCGACTTCATTCCCACCCCCGCTTCCCGGGAACCGCCTCCCCGGCCGCTCATAGGTGCCGCCGAGGAGGGTCGAGTTGACGTTTCCATAGAGATCTACCTGAAGAGCGCCGATCATCCCGTAGTCGATATAGCCGGTCACAGCATAGGAGAAAGCCCAATTCATGTTGATCCATTGGAGGGATTGGTACACGTTCGAAGGGCCTCCCATTGTCCCACGGACGAAGGGGGTTAACGACCTCGGGCCGATGGCGCCAAACTCGAAGACCTGGACGAGATTTGGGGTGTAGAGACGCTCGGCCAACATGGCAACCACCTGCGGCATCCCCCAGCCGACGAAGACGGTCTTCCGATCCTCTAAGAGGCGGGCCGCTGAGCAGATCATCAATTCGGTATCGGTAAATTCGACAACTCCCATCCCTTCGTCTCCTATGTTTAATGATAGCCTTCCTTAATCGCCGCCCGCCGGATCAGCTCCTGAAGCCTCTTCCAACCGACCTTCTTCTCTAAAAATGTGGTATGATCCTCGATGTCATAGATATACTCCTGAAGGTACACCTGCATCTCTTGATCATTGGTAATGGCATTCACCTTGTCAATATGCTCCAGATCCAGATCATAACGCCCCTGGACCCCGCCCGGATAGGCCCCAAAGGGGAGGTGGACGACGGCATCCACCAGGAAGTAGGGGATCGTCGTCTTGGAAGGCTCCTTCCTGAACTCCGATGGATCGATGATCTCCTCGCAGGAGACGATGACCTTCTTTGACGCCATGGCGGCTTCTAACGCGAAGAGGTTCGTCCCGAAGATCCTGGCATTGCCGAAGACGTCGGCCTGGTGGACGTGGACCAAAAACACGTCGGGGTTCAGCGCGGGGACCAGGCAGATGGGATCTCCCGTGAACGGGTCCTGGACGACCTTGGCCCCGGAATGCCTCAAGGTGTCGGTCCCGAGGAGGTTCCGCATCGGGATAAAGGGGATGCCTCTGGCGCCGGCCAGCATCCGGAAGGCCAGGCTCCCATTTGTCCACTCGAAGACCCTGACCCTCCCCTCAGCGACGACTTTTCCGATATAGCTCCCATACCCCATGAAGCCGACATCGATCCGGCTGGCGCACCCGGATCCAACCAACAAGGCACTCTCGTGGAGGGTGAACTCAGCACAGACCCAGAGGTCCCGCTTCCGCTGCCGGATGATCTCCCGGACGAGAGCCTGAGGCCCTCTGGTCAAGGACGAAAAATCGTAGGCGAGATAATCGCCGTCTGAAACCAAGCGGGCGATGGCCTCTCGCTCGGTCATGAGCTTCTCCACTGGCTCCCGCTTCTTGTGCGTCCTGACCCACTCCCGAAAGTCATCGGGGTGCGTGAACCGGATCTCTGCCTGCCCTTCGAAGAGGACGTCCATGATGCCTCCTCTTATCTCCCTTTCCTGGCTGTAAGCGTTCAGCCATCAGCCGTCAGCGCCGCCGTAGGAGCGGCTTCCAGCCGCGACTTCCCCGCCGTTGTGAGGAGTCGCGCCAAGGATGGCGCTCCTACAGAAAACTACCTCAACGCCTACTCCTGCGTTTCCACGGAGGGATCGGGTACACCAGCTTCGCGGTAGCGTAACGTTCCGGCCAGACGATCTCTCGCTTGCCCTTCTGCCATTGGATCAAGAAGACCTCGTGGCCGATCGCTAACCCATCCTGATCGACCTTGTAGCGGCCAGCGATCGTCACCATATCTAAAGTGGCTAAGGCGTCCCGGATCTTCTCCCGTCCACCCCGATCCCCCTCAGAAGGCCACGAACATCGGCAGGAGCAGGAAGGCCACCGAGATGATCAGCATGTAGAAGGCGAAATAGAGGAGGCAGTAGCCCATAATATCACGGAACCCGAGCCTCGCCACCCCCAGGAGGGGGATGGCCCAGAAGGGCTGGATGATGTCTGTCACCATATCCCCCCAGGCGTAGGCGATGATGGTCATCGGGAGGCTCACCCCCAGGTTCTTCCCGGCCTGGATGATGTAGGGGGCCTCGATGGCAAACTTCGAGCCTCCTGAGGGCACAATGTAGTTCAGGATCCCTGAGTACCAGACAACGATGAAGGGATAGGTGGTTCTGGTCGCAATCGCTGTAAAGAAGTTGGCCAGGATCTCGGCCAACCCTGAAAACTTAATGATGCCAAAGATCCCGGCGTAGAACGGGAACTGGATGGCCACTCCCCAGATGAAGGTCCCCGCCTCGTAGGCGGCTTTCAGGAAGGAGGCCGGGGTCCGATGGAGGAGGACGCCGATCATGAGGAAGGTGAAGTTTACGGTGTTAAGGTTGATACCCACTCCCCCCTTCTCGCGGAAATACCAGAGGAGCCAAAGTAACCCACTTATGCCGACGATGAGGTTAATCAGGGGGGAATATTCCAGCCACAAGGCCGGTGTCATCTGGTCTCGGGGGAGCCGCTCGGGCGGCTCGAAGCCCTTCCCGTGGACGAGCTCAGGATCGGCCTCCACCGTCTCCTCCCGGGAAGGGTGCATCATCGGGCCCATAGCGGTGAGAGCCACCAGGATGACTACCGCCAGGAGAAGGTTAAAGGGGTGAAAGGTCGTCTGAGTGATCGGGATCAGGCCGATATCTTGTTCGAGGAAGTGCTTCGGGGTCGCGACCAAAAGCGTCGCCGATCCCGAAAGCCCTGAATGCCACATCACCCCCAGGCCGAGGTAGGCTGTTGCCACCAGCAACCGATAGTCCACCCCCCGTTGATGCCGGACCAGATACCTGACGAAGACCGCCGACCCGACGATGCTCAACCCCCAGTTGATCCACGCCAGGATCATTGACGTAAGAGCCATGACGGCGATGGAGGCCTTCGGGTTCTTCGGGAGTTGTGCCAAACCGTCCAAGAGACGGCTCATGAAGGGGGTGGTGGCGAAGATGTACCCTGTCATGATGATCAGGGACATCTGCATGGCAAATTCAAGGAGGAGCCAGAAGCCGTTCCCCCAGTACTGCACGAGCTGGTAGGGTGTTGAGGACGTCAAGGCCAGGCCGAGAAGGTAGGTGGCGATAGTGAGGATAACGGCGATGACCCAGGCATCCGGCACCCACCTGGTGCTCCACCGCGTACACGCCGCGGCCATCTTTTGTAACACAGCTCCCCTCCATTCGACCTTCGATGGTTAAATGATCTCCCGCTCCTTGAGCCCCTGAAGGCGGGAAGGTCCGAGGCCCAAGTATTTCAAGTAAATGAACTCGTTGTCCCGACCTACGGGTCGGCAGGCCCACTTGAGCCTGGGCGGGGTCTCGGTCATCTTCCACGGCTCCCCCTGGAGGAGGAGCTCACCGTACTCAGGATCCTCGATCTTTGTAAAGATGTCCCGGAGCCACCAGTGCTCCTCGGCTAATGTCTCTGACGGCGAATTGACCCGCCCTGTGGCCACGACCCCCGGCCTCTTGTTCATCGTATACTCCTGAACCTTCTTGAGGATTTCCTCGGCGGTATAGTTCGTCGCCCACTCCTCCAGGATCTTGTGGAGGACCTTTTCGATCTCGATCTGGGAGCGTTTGATGGGGGAGTTGAAGCGCGGGTCTTTCGGAAGCTCCGGGTTCTCCATAATGGTGCAGAGGGCCTGGAAGTTCACATCGGAAAACCCCGCCAGGGTTGTGTACCCATCCTTGCACCGGACAAAGGTGTAGGGGAAGGCGGCCTGGTCAAGGGGGCCGACACGACTGGAAATCTCACCTTTTAGATGATACAGACTCAAGTAATAATTGAGAAGACGAAGGACTCCTTCAGAAGGAGCCACATCCACGAACTGGCCTCGGCCTGTCCTCGATCGGTACTTCAGGGCTATCAGAGCCCCGAAGGCGGCCCAAAGACCACCGGCGAACCAACTGTACCAGCATCCGATCTTGGTCGGGACCTGAAAAGGCTTGGGATCGCTCGGATCTTCCATCTCCCCCGTAGACCAGATACACCCCGCCAGGGCCTGATCGATCACATCGTAGCCAGGCTTCCCACACGAAGCCTTTAGTCCAAAATGTCCGTAGGTGTAAAGAGCGACATAGACAAGGCCCGGGGTTATCTTTTGAAGGTCCCGATAACCGATCCCCCACTCGTCCATCCTCCCCGGCTCAAAGGTCTCAATAAGGACGTCAGCCTTTCCGACCAGGGCCTTCAGAAGCTCCCGGCCTTCAGCCTCTCTCAGGTTCAAGGTGATATGGAACTTATTTCTTCCCTCCACGAGATAGCCGAGCCCTGTGCCCTTATGCTTCATCCCATAGGGGCTAAAGGCTCTGACCAGATCCCCCTCGGGCGGCTCGATCCGGATCACCTCGGCCCCGAAGGAGGCGAGGACCGAAGAGCAGACCGATCCCCCCAGGTTGCCGGTGCTGAGATCTAAAACGACCAGGTCCTCCAACGCCTCGGGCTTCTCAGGGGCTCTCCTGGGATCGTTTCTCGGCCTGATCCACTCCTCCCAGGACACCTGTTCGGGAGGATCTTCTTTGATATCCATATGAAGCTCCTCCCTCTTGGAAGCTGATGCCTTCGGAAAGATGACCCCGGCCTGCCCATCCCAATCATCGGGCGGCTTGGCCCCCACCCGATCGGCCCACTTCCCGATGATTCCCCTCTCCTCAAGGGCCTGTAGCTCCGCCGACGAGAGGCCCAGGAAGGTTCGAAAAACATACTCGTTGTGGAAGCCGACAGGCTTTCCTGACCACTTCAGCCTGCCGGGGGTCTCGGAGAGCTTCGGGACAGGACCGGATTCCACAATCTTCCCGTACAGGGGATCGTCCACTTCCCAGACCGCCCCCCGCTCACGGTAGTGGGGATCCTCGTAGATCTCTTTAAAGTCCAGGACAGGAGCTGAAGCAAAGCCATACTCCGTCCCCAGCCAGTCCAGCTCCGATCGGGTCTTGGTCAGAGCCCACTCGGCCACGAGCGCCAACAGGGTCGCCGCATGTTCCTCTTGTTGCCTCGCCTCCAAGGTCCGGAACCGGGGATCCTCGGCCAGCGTAGATTGCCCCATTGCCCGGCAGAGGCCTCTGAACTCTTCATCGGTGACGGCGGCCATGGCGATGAAGCCGTCCCAGCACCGGAAGACATCAGAGACGCCCAAGGCCACATCCCGGTTCCCGGACCGTTTCCGTTCATCCCCTGTCAGTTGCTGATAGAGCCAAGTCCAGTCCATCGCCCGGATCAGCCCCTCCGCCTGGGAGAAATCGATGAACTGCCCCTTCCCTGTCCGGTCCCGGTAATAGAGGGCGGCGAGGATGGCCGTGGAAGCCATGAGGGCCCCACCAAAGTCGCCGACCCAGAACCCGATCTTCTGGGGACGGCTCTCCAGGAAGCCGGTGATGGATGCGATCCCGGAGACGGCCTGGGCTAACACGTCGTAAGAGGCCCTTCCCGTCGAGAAGGGTCCCCATTGACCGAAGCCCGAGTTAGCGCAGTAGACGAGGCTGGGATTGATCCGGGAGAGCTGGCGATAGCCGATCCCCCACCGGTCCAGGGTCCCGGCCCTGAGGTTTTCCAGAAAGACGTCCGATTTCTGAATGAGGCGCTTGAAAAGGGCCTTCCCCTCGGGCTTATGCAGGTCAATGGCCACGTGGTACTTGTTCCGGTTGGCGGGGAGGAAGGCGGCAGAGACGTTCTTGTAGTAGAAGCCCTGGTAGGCGACGTACCGGGAGGTGTCCCCGGAACCTGGAAACTCGACCTTGATCACCTCGGCCCCGAACTCACCCAGGTAGTCCGTCGTCGCCGGTCCAAGGTACAGGGTGGCCAGCTCCACGACCCGGACCCCCTTTAAGGCCTCGGGTTTCGTAAAGACCTGTTTGAGATCGAAGAGGCTGTTCGTCCACTCGAGGTAAGACCGTTCCCCCATGATCCTTCCCCCGCAACCTTACCCTCACCCATCCCCTCCCCCTTGAAGGGGGAGGGAGAGGGAGGAGGTGTGCTGACGGCTGATGGCTGACGGCTGACCGCTTCTTTAAAACGCATCGGCCTGGGCAGCAATCTCGTCCAGTTGTGCTCTGGTGTATGATCCCAGGCTCCTGAAGTTCAAGTCGGTATAGTTTTTGATCCATCGCATGGCAATCTTCACCGCCTTTCGGTACCTCCCTTCGGCCTCGGAGTAGGCAGCTTGACCCTTGGCGCCAGCCTTTTCTGTTTCGGTCTTGAGGCGGGCCAGGATATCCTCCAGCTCCTCCTGCAAGAGCCTTTTCACCAACGCAAAATCGTGGACCTCCCCGGTGTTTGAGTCCTTTGCGTGATGCAGAATTCGCTGGGCGGTCTGCGCCACGGAGATCCTGGCCGTCGCCAGGTCTTCCATCAGGGCGGGATGAATGCCAGGCCGGCCAGCCAGACTGTCGATCCCTTTGGCCCCTCTCCCGTTCAGCCACCCTTCCACGTATTCAATGAGCGTCCTGACGTTGCGCCGTGTCCCATCCACGGTCATCGGACCTTCAGGGACTTTAATCCTAATCGGATAGTTCTCGGGCTTGGCCATCTCGGGGGTCGGCTTCCACCCTGAGCCCCACCACTCCTTGAAGGGATCGGCGGCGGTTTTCATGTGATAGATGTGGGCCACCCACCCCCGGAGAAAACCCTGCCTGGCCTCCCATTCCTTGTCGGCCCTGATGGACGCCCCGGCCACTTTATTGACTTCTTCATTGGGGTTGGGAAGGGCCGTGGCCATCCCTCCAATGGCGACCGCTCCCCGCTTCAGGCAGATCGCCACCAAGCGCCTGAAGATGTTCGCGAGAAAATCCGTCGTCTTGATGTCCACGCCAAAGCGGTCAGGCCACACTTGATTCGGGTCTGTCATGACATATTCGAGAATGCTGGCCTGAAAATCCCATCGAGCGGCGTTTAAGCCACCTGCATAGGGCCCCAGGGCGTACAGCATCTCCTCCATCTGGTACGCCGCCGGGAGCGATTCGACCAGAACAACCGCCCGGATGACAGCGTCCTTGAGGAAAGACAGGGAATTTCGAGACGCGTCAAAGAAGTCTCTCCAGAACGCACACTCTTCCGCCAACTCCAGCTTGGGGAGATAGAAATAGATCCCCTGCCCTCGTTCCACCTGGGCTCTCCCCGCATAGAACAGGGTGAACGCCGTGCCAAGGATGCTTGCGGGGATGGGGGCTCCATCCACAGTCACCTCGGGTTCATCCAGATGGAGTCCACGCTCCCGATGCATGAAGAACGGAAGCTCGCCCTCTTGGATCCTGTACTCTTTTCCCTTCTCTGGGTCAACGTATGTCAGGGCGCGGTTGACCGCCCCTAACCGGTTATGGGTGGCTCGGACCGTGTCGATCAACCGGTGCCCGGCCGAATCCTCGTCGTCATCCAGATCCCCGTCGGCCCTGGTCCCCTCCGGGCCGGGGTTCAAAGCATTGATGAACATCCCCGTGATCGAAGCGGGGCCTGAGATCTCAATTCCCGGTTTTTTGAGGTCATCGGGCGCAGGAGGGACCTGCCAATCTCCGGTGTTGATGTTGGTGACCGGGGGATGGGTGGGCAAGACCCTGTGGTGCAGGGCCTTTTCGAGCACTTCAGCGCGGGTGGCCCGCAAGGCGTGGATCCGAGGCGTGAAGTGATCGTGCAGATATACGAGATACTCTACAAATGGAGGGGCAAACAGCTCAGCGGCCCCCTCGACCAGTGCAAATCGGACCCGATCAGTTGCCGGAACTCCTGACTTGACATGGGATGCCATGGGTGCTTCCTCCTTTACACCGCCAGCAGGTCGTGAATCTCCCGGTTGTCCTGGAGCTCCCTCACCGTCCCCTCAAAGCGGACCTGCCCTTTTTCGAGGACGTAGGCCCGATCGGAGAGGGTGAGGGCGAATTTCACGTTCATCTCGGCCAGGAGGATCGTCATCCCCATGGCCTTGAGCTGAAGGATCTGTTTCCCCAAAGTTTTCACAATCAGGGGGGAGAGGCCTTCTGAGGGTTCATCCAGGAGGAGGACCTGAGGGTTCAGCATGAGGGCCCGGGCGATGGCCAGCATCTGCTGTTCCCCACCGGAGAGGGACCCTCCCCTCTGGTGCTCCCGCTCTGCCAGGATTGGGAACAACTCAAAGACGCGGTCAAGGGAAAAGGGGCCGCCGTCACGAGCCCTCGCCGCCACCTCCAGGTTCTCCTTGACGGTCAGCTCCGAGAAGATCCGCCGGTCCTCCGGCACATACCCGAGCCCAAGACGGGCGATCCGAAAGGGGGATTTCCGGCTGATCTCCTGCCCCCTGTAGAGGATGCGTCCGCTCCGGGGCGGGGTCAGCCCGATGATGCTTTTCAAGGTGGTGCTCTTCCCCATCCCATTTCTGCCCAGGAGCGCCACCACCTCCCCCTCGTTTACACACAAGGAGACGCCCCACAGCACGTGGCTCTCCCCGTAGAAGGTATGGATGTCCCGAACCTCCAACATCACTCCCCCTCACCCAGGTAGACCTTCCGGACTTCTGGATGCCCTTTGATCACCTGAGGCGTCCCTTCGGCAATCAGCCGGCCCTGGTGCATCACCCGGATCGTCTCGGCCACGGAAAAGACCACGTCCATATCGTGCTCGATGAAGATGACTGTTAAGTTCTCTCGTCCCGCGATCCCTTCCACCAGCCCCATGATCTCCCGGCTCTCCTTGGGGTTCAGGCCGGCGGTCGGCTCATCCAGGAGGAGGAGCCGGGGCTTGGCGGCCAGGGCAATAGCGATATCCAGGCGCTTCTGGTCGCCGTGGGAGAGGTTCTTGCTCACGAGAGAAGCTTTTTCGGCCAGCCCCACTTCGGAGAGCACCTGTTCCGTCTCCTGCCGGGCGAGCCGATCAACATGGAGAAAGCAGTTGAAGACCTTCCCCTGGTGGGACAGGAGGGCAGCTTGCACGTTCTCAAAGAGGGTCAGGCGGGGGAAGAGATTGACCACCTGAAAGGCCCGGCAAATCCCTCGCTTGAAGAGGCGCGGGGCCGGGAGGTTGGTGATCTCCTCCCCGTCGAAGACAATCCTCCCGTGGTCACATGGGAAGGCACCGCTGATCAGGTTAAAAAAGGTGGTCTTCCCTGCCCCGTTGGGGCCGATGATGGCGGTGATCTCTCCCTGCCGGACGTCTAAGTCAACGCCATCCACGGCCCGGAGTCCTCCGAAGGATTTCGCGAGTCCCCGGACTGAAAGCAACGCCTTCATCCTACTACCAGTCCACCCCCACCCGTCCCCTCCCCCTTCAAAGGGGAGGGTGAGGGAGGAGGTGCAAGCCGGTGCTTAAGCCGTTCTTGGAGCGAGCCGACGATCCCCTGGGGGAAGAAGAGGACACACAGAAGAAGGATGGTGCCAAGGATCAGCAGCCAGTAAATCGTGTAGGTCGCGATCCAGTACTGGAGGACAGTCACGATGAATGCCCCCACGACCGGTCCCAGGAACGTGAAGATGCCACCCAGGAGGCTCATCACGAGCACCTGGGCAGTCTGAGCCCAGTACATGTCGTCGGGAAAGACCTGGCGGTTCAGGAGGGCGAAGAGGAGCCCGGCGATGCCGGCAAAGCCGCCGGCGATGGTGAACACGATCAAGCGCAAGCGACGGACAGGGATACCGATAAACTCGGCCCGCTCCCGATTTTCCCGCATGATCCGGAGGGCCTGTCCGAAGGGCGAATGGGCGAGCCTCCAGAGGGCGATCCCGCAAGTCACGACGACGAAGATGACAAAGACCGCATAGTTCCCGGGAGGGATGAGGAGGGGTGGGGCCGGGAGGCCGACGATCCCGTTATCCCCCCCGGTGAAGCTGTACCACTGAAAGGTCACGGTATAGATGACCTGGCCGAAGGCCAGGGTCAGCATGGAAAAGAGGATCCCATGGAGGCGGACGCAGAAGTAGCCGACCAGGAGGGCGATAAGCGCGGTCGCGATGGGGGCGAGGACGATGTTGACGAGGGCCGGAGTGCCGACCTTGGTCGCCAGGAGAGCATACGTGTAGCCCCCGACACCGAAAAAGGCGGCGTGGCCGAAGGAGACCAGCCCGGTCTCCCCCAGGAGGAGGTTGTAGCTTAAGGCGAAGAGGGCCATGATCAGCACCGTCATCCCCAGGTGGCGGTAGAAGTCGCCGAGGAGAAGAGAAAGGGTGAAAAGGACGGCAACGGCCACCAGCCAGTGCCAGGCCCCTGAACGCCACATATTGCTACCTCGCGAGGAGAGCCCTGGGGTTCCCCAGGAGCCCCCAGGGGCGAAGGATCAGCACCAAGGCCATGATGGCAAAGATGGAGATCAGCGCCATCCGGGGCACGATGAGAATCCCGAATGCCTGGATTACTCCCACGATGAGCGCTCCCAAGAGCGCCCCCCAGAAGCTTCCCAGTCCTCCGATGACCACCACCACGAAGGACTCGACGATGATCGAGAGATCCATCGTGGGGGTGATGGCCCCGATAGGAGCCGTCAGGACACCAGCCAGACCGGCCAGCCAAGCCCCCAGCATGAAGACCAGGGTAAAGATCCGCGGCACGTTGATCCCCAGGGCATTGGCCATCTCCCGGTCTAGGGCTGTGGCCCGCACCACCTTGCCGAAGGCCGTGTGATAGAGGAGGAACCAGAGCCCAAAGGCCAGAAATGGTCCCAGGATCAAGATGAGGAGGTTATACGAGGGGTAGATGGTCCCGAGGAGGGTCACGGCTCCTGCCAGGACGGTCGGCTTGGGGACTCCCCGGGTCTCGGGCCCCCAGATCAGCCGAACGAGGTCGGCCACCATAAGAACCACCGCGTACGTTAAGAGGATCTGCATCACCCCTTCGGCCTCATAGATTCGACGGAGGAGGAGCCGCTCGATCAGCCCTCCCACCAGGGCGATCGCCAGCGGGACCACGGCCACGGCCAGGAGGAAGCTGGACGGCGCCCCTCCCAGAAGCGTCCCCATGGTGAAGCTCCCATAGGCCCCCAGCATGTACAGAGAACCGTGGGCGAAGTTCGCGACCCCCATCACCCCCAGGATCAGCGTCAGACCGGAGGAGACCAGGAAGAGAAGCATGCTCCGGGTCAGACCGTTTAGCAGTTGGGCGAAGAGGAATTGGGGGCCCGGAACCCAGGTGAAAAGACTCGTGAAATCCATGGAGGCAGTCCCCTACTTCCCTTCCCGGAGCTTCTTGACCTCGTCCAGGGGTCGGAGAATCTTCTCACCCCCCACGTACTCCACGACCTTGGGGATCAAGAATTGGGGATAGTTGGGGTCCTTCACCGTCTTCACAATGTAAAGCCCCATATCCCCTTGGTGGTCAAAGGCCCGGATGGTGACCGGCCCGGCGGGGAGCTTGACGGTGAGGCCTTCCAAGGCGTTGATCACCTTCTCCTGGTCAAGACTCTTCGCCTTCCGGATCCCGGCGGCCAGGATCTGAAAGGCGGCATAGCCCAAATAGTTGTAATCGGTGGGGACGCGCCCGTAACGGGCCTGGAATCGCTCGACGAAGGCTTTGTTTTCAGGCGTCTCGACGGTGAAGACATAGTTCGTCCCCGCCCACACGTTTTCGGGCATGGCATTCCCGACGGGCATCAAAAGGCTCATCCCCCCCTGCAGGAAGATCACCTGCATCTTGTCAAAGAGGCCGTAGGGCTTCGCCTGCTTGATGAAGGTCATAGCATCGCCTCCCCAGAGCCCCACATAGAGCACCTCAGGCGCCGCATTCAGAAGGGCCGTGATATACGAGGAGAGATCGATCTCCCCGATCTTTGGCCAGGCCTGGTGCACGATCTGGAACCCCGGCTTCAGGTGCTTCATGTGCATCTCGAAGTTCTCGACGACGGAGTGGCCATACTCATAGTCCGGGGAGATGGTGGCATACTTGGTCCACGGTTGCTTTGCGAAGAAGGTCGCCATGGCCAGGCCGTCCATGTACGTGTTGGAGAGGCTCCGGACCAAGTAGCGATGGCCCTGTTCGTCCGTCGCCTTCTGGGTCCTGGCGTCCCAGGCGAAGAGAAGCCTCTTATGCTCTTTCGCCCACTGGGAGGTGGCCAGCAGCACAGCACTCGAGATGATCCCCACCACGAAGTCTACCTTCTCCCGGTCGTAGAGGTCGATCATGTTCTCCACGCCCTTCGGCGGCCGGAGCTGATTGTCCCGAAGGACCAGCTCAATCTTGCGTCCAAGAAGCCCCCCCTTGGCATTGATCTCCTCCACCGCCAGCTTCGCCCCATCCAGCTTGTCCCGGACAAACTCGGCCGCGATCCCCGAAAAGGAATCAGGGATGCCGATCCGGATCGGCTTCCTCTGCGCCAGGGCTGGTGATGGGAGGGAGCCCAGGAACGCTGCAATCATGAACCATGTCAACAATCGTTTTCCCGTAAAGGCCATATCTGATCCTCCTTTCCTTTAAAGGTCGTGAATTAGGCAACCTGTTCGATACGTGGATTCACCAGACGGGAGATCGGAGAGGCCACCTTCTCGATCCGCACATAAACCACTGGTTGCCCGGGCTCCCGTTGGGCCTTCGCCAACTCCAGGTTTCGCTTGCATAGCTCTGGATCGTCCTCGGGCAGCAAAACCACCTGGGCGTTAAGCGGGATCTGTCCGGCAAACTCCGGATGCTCTAACACATAGCGATCGAACTCCGTGGTCAAGATCAGATTTTTGGCTACCAACTCCTGTTCAGTCATCGTCGTCGGACCTCCTCCAAGAAGTGTTCCCGATACCGTTGCCAATGCTTTCGCAGATCATCCTCAGCATAAGTGAGGGCCAGATTATAATCCGCAGTCGGTAAGCTCGATTTCTCTGCCAATCCTTGCCAGTGCAACACGTCTTTGTGGGCAAACCCATGAGCGGTATCGTAACGGACAACAGGATACCACTCACCCTCGATCTGCAGCTCATACTGGACCATGAGTTCAACAACCCTACCCTTCACCCGCACGTGCCGAATTCTCCGCCGCCCATCGAGGCCTAATGGGGCGACGTACTCAACGACCCGCATCCTCACCAACTCTCTCGCTGAAGGCTTGTCGAAATTGGGCCAACGGGGTGCATCCGGTATTTCGTAGTAGGACCTCCACCCCAGCTCTCTCCCACCCCATTCTCATGCCAGTTCTTCCAGGAGTGTCTTGGCCTCCTGCAAGTCTGCCGTGTCAAATCCTTCGGTGAACCAGCCGTAGATTTCCTCAAGCATCTGTCGGGCTTCTTCAGGCTTGCCCTGTTTCTGTAACAGCCGACTCAAGCTCATCACCGCCCGGAGTTCCAGCGATTTCGCCTGCTGGCGGCGGGCAATGTCAATCGCTTGGCGAAAACAGGTCTCGGCCTCCGCTTCAATTTTTGCTCCTTCGACTTCGCTCAGGACAGGCTTTTGCCTTTTGCTTTAGCAGCTCCCCCTCCGCCTGCCCCTGCGCGCTCTAGTGATTTGCCCACGTATACCGGCCATATCCGTCTCCTCCCTTTTGTGTGTTCGTTTTCCCCCTCCGGGTTTTCAAAGCCACAGTTTAAGCACCGCATATCCGCTACCTTCGAGGACCACCCCCACCCGTCCCCTCCCCCATCAAGGGGGGGTAGAACAAAGAGAGGGAAGGGATGAGGGTGAAACGCGCTGACGGCTGATGGCTGAAAGCTGATGCTTACAGTCGAGGCACATCATAGCCTAAGAGCCCCAGATGATCAAGGGATTCTCGTGGACAGTCCCGTCCCCTTTCCAGCCTTCTGGAAAAGGAGAAAATCCCCCC
The DNA here is from genome assembly GCA_016199025.1 of Candidatus Methylomirabilota bacterium. Taxonomy (GTDB): domain Bacteria; phylum Methylomirabilota; class Methylomirabilia; order Methylomirabilales; family JACQHM01; genus JACQHM01. The sequence goes on from JACQHM010000273.1 coordinate 23,419, forward strand.
GTTCCCCCCTTTCTCAAAGGGGGGGTGGGGGGATTTGTGTTGAGCCCCGGCACCTCTTGAAGGCCCCAAGAGTGGAGCACCAGGCTTATGTTAACTTGTCTGCTCTCGTGGGGTTCTTCTTGACTTACAGGCTCTTTGCTTCTAGACTTCGCTCAAAAACAGCGGAGGAAGAAGCCATGAACCGGATCAGGAAGGCGGCTGTCCTGGGGGCAGGGACGATGGGGGCGGCCATCGCCGCCCATCTCGCCGGTTGCAGGATCCCTACCCTCCTCTTGGACGTCGTCCCGACGGAGCTAACCGACGAGGAGAAGAAGAAGCGCCTCACCCTGGCCGCCCGAGAGGTCAGGGACCGGATCACCCGCCGGGGGCTCGAGCGGGTGTGCCAGGCGACCCCTCCTGCCCTTTTCCTCTCCAAGGACGTCGAGCTGATGACGACTGGGAATATCGAGGACGATCTCTCGCGACTGGCCGAGGCGGACTGGATCGTCGAGGCGGTGGTTGAGGATCTCCAGGTCAAGCGGGAGCTCCTCCAGAAGGTGGAACGGCACGTCCGGCCGGGGACGATTGTCAGCACCAACACCTCGGGCCTCTCCATCAACCGGATGACTGAGGGCCTCTCCGATGTGTTTCGACGTCACTTCCTCGGCACCCACTTCTTCAATCCCCCCCGCTCTATGGCCCTCCTCGAGCTGATCCCGGGCAGGGACACGTTGCCGGAGGTCGTGACTTCCTTCGCCAACTTCGCTGAACGGATCCTGGGGAAACGGGTCGTCCTCTGCAAGGATACCCCCTGCTTCATCGCTAACCGGATCGGGGCCTTCTCGAAGTGCCTGATCCTGAAGCTCATGGTCGAGGATGGCTATACCATCGAAGAGGTGGATACCCTCACAGGGCCTATCCTCGGGAGGCCCAGGACGGCCACCTTCCGGACGGCCGATCTGGTTGGGCTGGACGTGTCTGTCTCTGTCGTTGATCATCTGTATGAGAGTCTTGAAGGTGATGAACGACGGGATCGCTTCCGCATCCCCCCGTTTGTCCGCGAGATGGTCGAGAGAGGCTGGCTGGGGAACAAAGCGGGACAGGGCTTTTACAAACGGATGAAGGGGCCCGGGAAGGATGACTTCTACGTCCTGGACTATCGGACGATGGAGTACCGGCCTCAGGAACAGGTTTCCTTTCCTGCCCTGGAGGCAGTCCAGGGAATCGAGGATGCCGGGGCACGGATAAAACGGTTGGCCGAAGCCGACGATCGAGCCGGACGGTTCGTCTGGAAGCTCTTGAGTGAGATCGCGACCTATGCGGCGAACCGGATCCCCGAGATCGCCGACGATCTTGTGAGCGTGGACCGGGCCATGCGATGGGGCTACCACTGGGAGCTGGGCCCCTTCGAGACGTGGGACGCCCTTGGGGTCGAAGAGGGCCTGAGACGGATGGAGGGCGAGGGACGGGCGATCCCGCCCCTCATCCAGACCCTTCGAGAGGCCGGCGCCCGTTCGTTCTACCAGAAACGGGATGGCCGACTCTTTGCGTTCCAAGCGAAGGCAAAATCCTACCAGGAGGTCGAGGAGCGGCCCGAGGTCATCCCCTTGAAATTCCTCAAGGAGGCGGGAAAGGTCGTGGCCTCCAATCCCTCGGCCAGCCTGATCGATCTAGGCGACGGGATCGCCTGCCTGGAGCTTCACTCCAAGCTGAATACGATCGGCCCCGAGACGATCCAGATGCTAAAGAAGAGCCTCTCGATTGTCGAGGAGCAGTTCGAGGGGCTTGTCATCGGAAACCAGGGAAGGGACTTCTCGGTGGGGGCGAACCTGGCCTTCCTCCTGTTCTCGATCCAGAACGAAGAGTGGGACGAGATCGAGCGGGCGGTGAAAGTCTTTCAGGATGCCCTCATGGCCGTGAAGACCTTCCACAAGCCGGTGGTCGCCGCCCCCTTTGGGAGGACCCTTGCTGGAGGATGCGAGATCTGCTTAGCTTCGCCAACAGTTCAGGCCGCCGCCGAGACCTCCATGGGCCTGGTTGAGGTGGGCGTCGGGTTGATCCCGGCGGGGGGAGGGACGAAGGAGATGCTCCTCCGAGCCTTGGAGGCGATCCCCGAGGGGGTTGAAGTGGACCTCTATCCGTTCGTTCGTTTTGTGCTGGAGACGATCGCCCAGGCCAAGGTCTCGACCAGCGCCATGGAGGCCAGAAGGCTCAGGTTTCTCCGACCATCGGACCACATCACGATCAATAAGGATTTTCTCCTCTTTGATGCCAAGATGACGACCCTGGCCCAGGTCCGGGAAGGCTTCCGTCCCCTCCACCCGAGGCGGGATATCAAGGTCCTTGGTGAACGGGGTCGGGCGGCCGTCGAGGCAGAGCTTCACAACATGCGGGTGGCCGAATTCATCAGCGACTACGATGTCCACCTCTTGAAGAAGCTGGCCTACGTGCTCTCCGGAGGGGAGGCCCCGTCGGGGGCCCTTGTCTCGGAGCAGTATCTTCTCGATCTGGAACGGGAGGCTTTTTTGAGCCTCTGTGGGGAGCCAAAGACCCAAGAGCGGATCCGATATAGGCTGGCCGAAGGCAAACCCTTAAGAAACTAGGGGTTGGGGGTTGGGTGAAGAAGAAATCGAGCAAACCCTAAACCCTTTTCTCCAACGGGGAGGATGGTCATGCATGAAGCAGTCATCGTGTCGGCGGTCAGGACGGCCGTGGGAAAGGCCCCGCGCGGGACACTTAGCCAGACCAGGCCCGAAGAGATGGGGGCCGCCGCCGTGAAGGAAGCGGTGAAACGGGCGGCAGGCATTTCCCCTGAAGAGGTCGACGATGTCGTGATCGGCTGCGCCATGCCCGAGGGGGAACAGGGACTGAACATGGCCAGGATCATCTCCTTGAAGGCCGGCCTCCCCTCCACCGTCCCGGCCCAGACCATCAACCGCTTCTGCTCGTCGGGCCTCCAGGCCATCGCCATCGCTGCCGAAAAGGTCATGTGCGGTTTTGCGAAGGCGGTCGTGGCCGGCGGGGTGGAAAGCATGAGCCGGGTCCCGGCCATGGGCCACACCTTTGCCCCCGATCCCACCCTCGCCGAGGTCAACCCGGATGTCTATCTGGGGATGGGGCTCACGGCAGAGAACCTCGTCAAAAAGTACAAGATCCCACGAGAAGAACAGGACCAGTTCGCTTACCAGAGCCATGGGAAGGCCATGAGAGCGATCCAGGAGGGGCGCTTCAAGGAGGAGACAGTTCCTTTCCAGGTGATAAGGAAAGAGGTGACCGAAGAGGGCAAAGTTGTTAAAAGAGAGGTCACCTTCGAGGTGGATGAGGGGGTCCGATTCGATACGTCTTTAGAAGCCCTGGCCAAGCTGAAACCGGTCTTCCATGCGAAAGGGACGGTTACGGCTGGGAACTCCTCTCAGACAAGCGACGGGGCCGCGGCGGTCGTCGTCATGGCCAGGGAAGAGGCCGAGCGGCGTGGCATCCGACCGCTGGGGATGTTTCGGTCCTTTGCGGTTGCGGGGGTGCCTCCTGAGATTATGGGGATCGGGCCGGTGGCCGCGGTGCCAAAGGCCCTCCAGTTGGCCGGCCTCTCCCTTGGCCAGATCGAGCTGATCGAGCTAAACGAGGCCTTCGCCGCCCAGGCCCTGGCCGTTCTCAAAGAGCTTGGGCTGACCCCCGAGATCCTGAACGTGAACGGGGGTGCCATCGCGTTAGGCCACCCCCTGGGCTGCACCGGGGCGAAGCTCACGACCACCCTCCTCTATGAGATGAGGAGGCGAGGGGCCCGCTATGGCCTCGTCACCATGTGTATCGGCGGCGGGATGGGGGCCGCCGGCATCTTTGAGCGAATCTAAAAGCGGGCGAGATCCGAGCTCCAGTTCATGTCGTGTATGGACCCCAGATTAGCAGCCTAGCCTTGTCGGAAGGACCATGACCCCTAAATGGATGCTCCTGGGAGCACTGATAGTTATTGGTGTCTCCATCTGGCTGGGTCAGCAGATTGAACTTACTAGGCATTGGAGCGCGGCAATCCTCCTTTTCGCGATTCCTTTGTTAGTGATAGTGGTTTTAGTCCTCGGCTTCGCTAGGAGGAGGTCACCCTCGCCTAAAGAGATAGACTTGGCTGCTCTCGCCGTTGAGGTAAAGATGCTCCGCGGTGAAATCTCGGCGCTCCGTCAGAACATGGCCATGCTAGACGGATACCTCCAGAGGCAAGCGGAGCACGACGTGCGCCTTGCGGCCATCGAGACCACTATACATGCCATCGACAAAAAGCTTTCTGTTTTGACACAAGGGAGAGAGGAAAATCAGAGGTTGGAGGAAAGGGGATGATACATCAGCTGGATGCCATTTATAAGGCATTCAAAAAAGGTGCGGCCTGATCAAATTGGGCCAGGCGACGAGATCATAGTAGTTAAGCTAGCTGGAATATCCCCAGAGCGTATTGTCCGGGTTCTCAACGTGCTCGAGCAAGACCTTCGCCGCGGGCGCCATATTGATACAGGATCGCTTCTATTTGAAGAGGTTAAGCAAAGGATTCTCAGCGCTGTTGAGCGTTATGCTGACGTCCTGAAGGAGATCGGAATTTACTTGCTAAAGAAGTGAAGTCGTAAAGACGCGCAGTTGCCCTTCAAGGCGACCTCGTCCGGCACGGTCATTAGGAGCGTTACGCGAACCCGGGGGACATCCGTGAAACCCTGGAACCGGTGCTCCTTGAATGGGCGATACCTATACGCCGAAGCGAAGGCTGCCTGTAATGGGCAGGAGGTGAGAGATGAAAAGGATTGGGGACGCTATGGATAAACGCTGGAGAGGGAGGGTATGAAGCGTCGAATGACGAAGATGGAGGCCCAAGCCTTTAAGGCACGATGGGAGGCTATAAACGCCGCCGAGCGGGAAGAGTTGCGCACGACCTCTCTGGCGCATAAGTTGCGGCAACTCGCTGTGCTCATGGCTTCGGCGGGGAAATTCGGGTGGACCGAGGCCCTCGCGGCGGACGACGCCGAGGTCCGGGACCGCTGGAATCGACTCAGAAGGCTGCAGCGTGTCTGAAATGGAGCCTCTGATACCCCTTCTGGCTGTCCTGCGGGATCTGGTGGACTGGTTGCAGACTGGGCGCGTCCCGGGCGTCGTGATTGGTGGGGTGGCCGCCTCGTTCCTCGGCCGTCCTCGGTTGACGCGGGATGTGGACGTCCTCGTACTCCTCGATGAAGGACGTTGGGAGGAGTTCCTCGCCTTGGGAGCACGGTTCGGATTCCTCCCGCGGCTCCCGAACACCCTTACCTTCGCCCGGCAGACGCGAGTGCTTCTTGTGCGTCATGAGCCAAGCGGCATTGACGTGGACATCTCCTCTGGCACCCTACCTTTCGAAGAGGAGAGCATTGCACGGGCTTTGCTGGTAGATGTCGGTGGGTTCTCGATCCCGCTCCCCACCCCCGAAGACTTGATCATCATGAAGGCCGTTGCCCATCGCCCACGCGACTTGGCCGATATCGAATCCGTATTGGACACCCGTCCAAAGCTGAACCTGCGGCGCGTGCGCCGGTGGGTGCGTGAATTCTCCGCCGCTCTGGAGATGCCGGAGATCCTCACCGACCTGGAAACCATTCTGGCCCAAAGGCGGCACCGGAAGAGATGATGTCCGTGGATGCGGAGGGAGGGTCCCGTTGAGATCGTGGCGATCAAATAGAATGTCTGGTGAGGTAGCGAGGATGATCCTCAGCGCACTATCGAGGCATAGCCTGTGGGGAGACCCGCGATGAGTGCCTTAAGCCAGCTTCAAAACCTTCTCTCCGACCTTTTCCAACTGGATCTCGCGGACCTGGACTTCGGCCTGTACCGCTTGCTTCGTCTGAAACGCCAGGAAGTGGAGGCGTTTCTCACCGAGCAACTCCCCCGCCGGGTGGATGAGGCGTTCCAGAGCATGGCTGGCGAAGAGCGCGCCGTCTTGGAGAGAGAGGTCTCCGACCTGGCCGAACGCATCCGGAAGGAGATCAACGAGGACGCTCTTTTCGACAGCGGTGAGGTAAAACCGGACTACCGCGACACGAAGATCAAGGCTGCACGGGAACTCCTGGCGAACTACGAGGCCAAACGCCAGCATCTTCAGTCTATCCAGGCCACCGAAGCCCAGAAGGCCGAGGTCTTCAAC
>JACQHM010000270.1 GCA_016199025.1 Candidatus Methylomirabilota bacterium
AAGTGATTGGTTTTCTTCTCCGTCTCCCCCCCGATCTCCATTCGGGCTCGGAAGCGCTCGATGAGCCGACAGAACTCTTCCAGCGCTTTCCGGGGCTTCCGCGGCAGGCGCTTCTCCTCCACAGCCTGTGAGCAGGCCTCCCAGAGAGAGATCCGCCCGGTCCTGGCGATCCCTAAAAGGTGCTCCAGGGTGCCCTCGCCGATCCCTCTGGGCGGAACATTGATGATCCGTCGGAGGCTCGCCTCATCGTCAGGGTTGGCGATCAGGCGGAGATAGGCCAGCATATCCTTGATCTCCTTCCGTTCGTAGAACCGTAAGCCCCCGACGATGACGTACGGGATCAGGAAGCGCCTGAAGGCCTCCTCCAGGGCGCGGGACTGGGCATTCACCCGGTAGAAGATGGCGACTTCATCGTAGCTTCGCCCATCAACGACGGAAAGGGTCTTGATCATCTCGCTGATAAAGCGGGCCTCGTCCTCCTCGTCCTCCGCCTGGTAGACGGTGATCCGCTCCCCCTCGCCGTTCTCCGTCCAGAGCCGTTTCCCCTTCCTCCCCAGGTTGTGGGCGATGACCGACCCCGCCGCGTCCAGGATCCTCTGGGTTGAGCGGTAGTTCTGCTCCAACCGGATCACCTTGCATCCCGGATAGTCCCGCTCGAAGTCCAGGATATTGGAGAGATCGGCCCCTCTGAAGCCGTAAATCGCCTGGTCGTCGTCACCCACCACGCAGAGGTTCCGATGGGCCTTCGCCAGGAGATGAATCAAGCGGTACTGGGCTGGGTTTGTGTCCTGGTACTCGTCCACCATCAGGTACCGCCAGAGGTCCTGGTAGGAGCGCAAGACCTCGGGCCGCTCCTCGAAGAGGAGGGCGGTCATCATCAGGAGGTCGTCGAAGTCCAGGGCGTGAAGCCTCCGGAGTTTTTCCTGGTAGAGGCGGTAGATCTTCGCTACCCGTTCCTCCAGGAAATCGTTCGCGCCCATGGCATACTCTGAGGGGCCCAGAAGTTCTGCCTTGGCCCGGCTGATCCGGGAGGCAATCATCCGGGGATTGATGGTCTTTTCTGAAAGGTCCAGCTCCTTCAGGCACTCCCGGATCAGGACAAGCTGATCCCTCTCGTCGTAGATCACAAACGAGTTGGGGAGGCCGATCCCTTGAGCATGTCTCCTTAAGATCCTGACGCAGGTGGCGTGGAAGGTTCCGACCCAGACGTTCAGGCCATCCTGCTGGAGGAGGATTGAGACCCGCCTTTTCATCTCCCCGGCCGCCTTGTTCGTAAAGGTGACGGCGAGGATCTGGCCGGGGCTTACCTCTTTCCGGCCGATGAGATACGCGATCCTCCGGGTGATGACCCGGGTCTTCCCGGAACCTGCCCCGGCCAGGACCAGAAGGGGCCCTTCAGTCGAGACGACCGCTTCCAACTGTTCGGGGTTCAGATCGGCCAGGATAGGATCGTTGGTCATGACGAGTGGAGCCTAGCGGAAATGATCCAGTGGTTTGTCATAGGGTCAACTCCACGAAGAATCTCCGTCCTACGCTCAGGGTGACAAATGGTGGAGAACTTCCACCGCTCTACACCAGAGAGTTTATTATAGCCTCGTATCCCTCCCTCTCAAAGCAAAAATCGGCTTGTTGGAGTGTCGTGGGGAGGGTTCTTCCCCCTTTCCCTGGTAGGGCTGTGCATGACCCATCTCTCCTCCCCCCTTGTGGGGGAGGATGAAGGTGGGGGGTCTCTCTGGAGTTACCGCCGAAAAATCGCTTGACAACAGGGAGAGGGCAGAGTAAAAGGAGAATCATCTCTTTTTTAGAGGAGACCCGGCCCATGCCGGAGGGGTGAAGACAAGTCGAAGACGCTCTTTGAGTTGTGTGTGGACCTGAACAAAAGGCCCTGCAGGATCATCTCTGCCCACAGGGCCTTTTTCGTTTTGGCGGCGGACGCCCTCTGATGAACAGGGGGACCCAAAGAGAGGGACCTATGATCTCAGGAGGAGAGAAAATGCCAGGCACGAAAGGCTTTCGCTTATTTCCTGTGGTGCTCGCCGCCGTGCTGGGACTGGCCGCCTCAGGTCATGCCGCCGTCATCCCCTTTCGCCTCAATGGGGATGTCTACCGTGTCAACGCGCAAGAAGGAGCGACGCCGCAAAACGTGAGCCTGACACTCGATAACCTCTCCCTCGGTAATGACGGGTGGCTGAACACCTCCTCTGACGGAGCGTGGCTGATCCTGAGCACGGAACGCTTTGACGCGGAGTGTGTGGGTTGGCCATGCCTGGCCGGCCATCTCGGCCGATGGGAGCAAAGTCGTGTTCGACTGTGGGGACCAACCCTTTGGTGCCGAGGGGACGTCTCTCTGCGAAGTGGGCACCAACGGCACGGGCTTCCGCGTAGTGCTGACCCCGGCCGACAGTCCACCCGGCTTCCCGGATACCGGGGCCCTGCACAGCCCGGACTACGCCCCTGACGGCAGCATCGTCTTTGAGGCCGACTGGGACGGCGAGCGCCTCTGGCGCCTGCCGGTTGATGCTACGGAACCGGTCAAAATAACCAAATCAGTTTCCCAACGATAATTCACCGTGTGTGCTGCCCGATGGTCGGATCGTCTCGCTCTGGTTGGATCGGCCTGGAAATCCTACGGGGCGGCACGAGCTCAAGGTAATGGCTTCCAACGGCAACAGTTACATCATGGTCCTGACCGGGGTGGACGTGACAGACATTGGTATCGGCTGCGGTGATGGTTCCACTACCGGTTCCGATCTCTTCCTCACCGGTCCCATGCCGGGGCTGACCGGGACGGTCAATACCATCGAGGTAAGTGGTGCGACACCCAGCACCAGGATCTTCTTCGTGCACGGGTTCCAAGATGGTTCGACTGTGGTCCCAGGCTGCCCTGGGGTCACGGTAGACATCCTGAACCCCAAGCTGGACGGCAGTGCCGTGGCGGATGCCTATGGCGACGTGAGCCTGAGGGCTTTCGTGCCCGGGGCTGCCAGCGGTCGCACCGTCCTGCTCCAGGCGGTCGAGCGGTCCAGTTGCACGGTCAGTAACCTGGTCACCCACACCTTCCCCTAACCAGAACGAATCTCCCTGCCTGGGCTCTGAGGTGAGGGCCTCCAGAAAACGCTTGACCTAGAGCAGCAGCTCCTCTAAGCTCCCTGGCATGTGCGGGGCTGCATACCGCCTCATCGGGCATCCTGCCTGAATGAGGAAACCCCATGAAGCCGCGAGGAGGACACACGATGAAGCCGCTTAGGATCACTGCGCTCGTGCTCCCCGTGGCCCTGCTGATGATGCTCGGCGCTCCAGCCCTGGCCGGGGCGCAGGAGAGACTGCAGGCCACGTTACAGGGGTTTGAAGAGGTTCCGGCCGTCTCTACCACGGGGAGTGGGGAATTCCTAGGGATCATCAACGCGAGTGAAACCTTAATCGGGTATCAACTGAGCTATACCGATCTCGAAGGAACGGTCACGGCAGCCCATATCCACTTGGGCCAACCGGGGGTCGATGGCGGCATTATTGCCTTTCTCTGTGGAGGGGGGGATAAACCGGCCTGTCCACCGTCCCCGGAGGTGGTGAGGGGGAGGATAGACGCTGCCGACATCATCGGCCCCACGGATCAGGGCATCGACGCCGTGGAACTCGCGGAGGTGCTGAACGCGATCCGCAGCTTCGTGACCTATGCCAACGTGCATACCGACAAATTCCCTGATGGCGAGATTCGCGGACAAATCGCCGTGCAGCCCTGAGAGGAGGAGTAATCGCTCCATCACTTCATCTATCTATGTCTCAGGTTTGCCCCCCTCCTGGCCGCCGATCCCGAAGCGTCTGACCAAGGTGGGGACCACGATGAGGTTTAAGAAGGTCGAGGTCGCCAATCCCCCCAGGATGACCCAGGCCAGGGGCCGCTCCAGCTCCTTCCCCACCGGGCTCCCGACGACCAGGGGGAAGAGCCCCAGGGCCGCGACGGAGGCCGTCATCAAGACGGGACTCAACCGGTCAAGCGATCCCTGGATCACCGCCTCCTCCAGGGACCTTCCTCTTTCCCAGATCAGGTGCTGGTAGTGGGTCAAAAGGATGATGCCGTTTCTGGCGGCGATGCCGAAGACGGCGACGAAGCCGATCAGGGAGGAGACACTCAACGTCTGATCGGTCAAGAGGACGGCGAAGACGCCGCCGATCAGGGCCAGGGGGAGGTTCACCATGACCAGCAGGGCTGCTCGGGCCGACCCAAAGGCCTGGAAGAGAAGGAGAAAGATCACCAGGATGGCAGCGAGGCCTAAGGACGTGATGATCCGCTGGCTCCGCTGTTGGCTCTCGAACTGGCCGCCGTACTGGACAAAGTAGCCGGGGGGGAGTTTCCCCTGGCTTCTGACCTTCTCCTGGATCTCGCTGATGACGCCGTGAAGGTCCCGCCCCTCCACGTTGGACTGGACCACGATCCGCCGCAGGACGTTCTCGCGATTGATGATATACGGGCGCTCGTCCACGGTGATCTCGGCGACCTGGCTTAAAGGGACCCTGGCGCCGGTCGGGGTATCCAGGAGGAGCGACTGGAGGGCCTCAATATTTCCCCTGGAGGCCTCATCGAAGCGGACAACCATGTCGAAGGACTTCTGCCCTTCCAATACCTGGGAAATGACCAGGCCGTTCAGGGCCGCCTCCGCGAATCTCAGCACATCCTCACTCTTCAAACCGTACCTGGCCGCCGCCGGTCGATCCACCTTGATGGCGAGTTGCGGGACGTTGAAGATGGGCTCCAGTTGGAGGTCCGTGACCCCCTTGACCCCTTGCAGAATGGCCCGGACCTCTTCCCCCTTCTCCCGCAGGAGGGAAAGATCAGGGCCGAAGATCTTCACGGCGATCTGGGCCGTCACCCCCGAGAGGGCCTCATCCATCCGGTGGGCGATGAACTGGCCGACGTTCACGGCGACCCCCGGGAGCTTCGAGAGATCCTCCCGGATCGCCCTGAGGAGCATGTCGGGGTCCCGGTCCTTGAACTCTAAGGTGACATCGAACTCGCTGAAGTTCACCGGCGAGACCTCCTCCCCCACCTCTCCCACTCCGACCCGCTGGACGACGGAGATCACCTCCGGGTACTTGAGTAGGACCTCCTGCACCTTCTTCCCCAGCCGCATGGACTCCTCCAGAGAGGTCCCGGGGAGGGCCGTCATGGCGATGATGAAGTTCCCCTCGTGGAACTCCGGGAGGAAGGAGCGGCCCAGGAACGGGATGATGGCCATGGCGGAGAGGAGCAGAGCCACGGAGATCCCGACAATTGTCCTAGGCCGAGGGAGGGACCAGTCCAGGATCTTCTGGTAGATCCTCTTCATCCAGGCGACCGTGACACTCTCCTTCTCCAGGCCCCTACCCTTGGTCAGGAACAAGGAGCAGAGGACCGGGGTCTGGGTGAAGGCGACCAAAAGCGAGGCGAAGATAGCGACGATGTAGGAGAGGCCCAACGGGGTGAAGATCCGCCCCTCGGGGCCTGAGAGGAAGAAGACGGGGAGGAACACGACCATGGTGATGAAGGTCGCATAGACAACGGAGGCCCGGATCTCGACGGAGGCCTTGTAGATGACGGCTAACGCCGGCTCCGGGTTCGACCGTCGCTGGTTCTCCCGAAGCCTCCTGAAGATGTTCTCCGCATCAATGATGGCATCATCCACGACCCCGCCCAAGGCGACGGACATCCCTCCAATGGTCATGGTGTTGATCCCGACATGAAAGAGGCGGAGGACAATCAAGGCCAGGAGCAGCGAGATTGGCATGGCCAGGAAGGTGACAAGGGAGGGCCGGAGATTTAAGAAGAAGAGGAAGAGAACGGCAGTGACGATGACAGCCCCCTCCAGGAGGGCCAGGCGGAGGTTTTGGACGGTCGCCTCGATGAAGCTGGCCTGCCGGAAGAGGGCCTTGTGGAGCCGGACCCCCTCGGGGAGGGTCCTCTCCATGTCCTGGAGGGCCTCTTCGACCTTCTGGGTCGTTTTCAGGGTATCGGCGCCGAAGGCCTTGGTCACGGCCCCCAGGACCAGGGGCTTCCCGCCGTTGAGACTCGCATCCCCTCTTTTTAAGGCCGCCCCAAACCTCACCTCGGCCACCTGGCCGACGGTGATGGGGATCCCACCTTTCACCTTGATGACGGAGTGCTCGATGTCCTCCAGCGAGGCGATCCGGCCCTGACCGGTGACGATATACTCTTGGTCCGAGGCCGTGACAACCCCGCCGGGGATGTTGGCGTTGGAGCCCTTCAACGCCTCGACGACCTCGTGAAGGGTCAGGTCGTAGCTCTTCAAGCGTTGGGGGGAGACAAAGACCTGATACTGCTTGACCCCCCCCCCGACGCAGACAACGGAGGCCACCCCGGGAACGGCCAGGAGGCGGTTCCTGATCTCCCAGTCGCAGATGGTCCGAAGGTCCAGGTCCGAACCCCTTCCATCGTCCCGCTCGTAGGTCAGACCGTACTCCAATAGCCTCCCGATCACCGAGGCGACGGGGAGCATGACCGGAGTCCTCGCCCCTTCGGGAAGCTGCTCTTCCGCCTGCCGAAGGCGTTCGGCGACCACCTGCCTGGCGGCGGAGAGGTTGGTCCCCCATTCGAAGACGGCGACGATGGTGGAGAGGCCAAGGATGGAGGAGGAACGGACGGTCACCACCCCAGGCGTGCCGTTCAGGGCGGCCTCGATGGGGAGGGAGATCAAGGTTTCGACGTCTTCCGGGGAGAAGCCGGGGGCTTCTGTCAGGATCACCACCTGGGGAGGGGCGAAATCGGGGAACACATCCATCTGGATCTCGCGGAGGGCCAGGACTCCGGCGATGGCCACGGCGATGCCCCCGACCACCACCAGGAGCCGATGCTCAAGAGACCATTGAATCAGCCGGTTAAACATTGATCAATCCACACTCCCCATCTCCTTTAGCTCCTCGCCGGACCTCCCCATCCGGTACACGGTGTAGAGCTGCCGCTTCCCCGTCGTCACCACCAGGTCCCCGGCCTTCCCCCCTCCTTTGACCTCCGCGTACCGGTCATCCTTCACCCCTAAAGAAACAGGCACCCGCCGGAACCGGTCCCCTTCAACGACAAAGACGAAGCTCTCGCCCCCTTCCTGGATGACGGCCTCCAGCGGGATCGACAGCACCTTTCCTCTCTGTCCAGCCATGACGGTGAGCTGGGCGGACATGTTAGGCTTTAAGAGGAGCCCACGGTTTCCGAGTTCGGCCCAGAAGCGGAGGGTCCGCCTTTCCGGCTCGACCTCATAGCCGATCCCGGCGATCCTCCCCGAGAAGGTCCGGTCGGGATAGGCTGGGGCCTGAACCTTCACGGGGAGACCCTTCTTTAACGAGGCCGCGTGGGCTTCGAAGGCTTCCCCCTCCGCATAGACTCGGCGGAGGTCCGCGAGCTTGAAGAGGACCTTCCCTGGAGAAACCACCTCCCCCACGGTCACCTCCCTCGAAAGGATCGCACCGCCAATCGGGGCCTTCAACGACAGGGAGAGCGGCTGTCCCATCCTGGCCGGCTCCAGCTCCCCTTCCTCGATGCCCAGGAGCTTAAGCTGGTTTTCGAGCCCCTCGATCTCTTTTCGGGTCCCCCTGACCTCCGCTTCTTTTTCGAGAAGGTCTTTCCTGGCGCTGATCCCCCTCTCGACCAGGTACCGGATCCGCTCCAGGTCTGCCTCGGCCCAGCCCAACCGATTTCTCGCCTGGAGCAGCTCCGTCTGGAGCCGCTCACCCTCGGGGGCCTTGAGTTGAGCCAGGACCTGTCCCTCCTGGACGATCTCCCCGACGTTTCCCAAAACCCTGATGACCCTCCCTTCCACCCGGCTGCTCACCGACGCGATCTGATCGGGGATCGCCTTGATCACCCCGCTCACCGTGAACACATCCTGGATGACCCGCTCCTGGACCGGAACGGTTTCAAGGCCGAGCCGTTCTTGTTCTTCATCCGTGAGTTGGATCCCTTCAGCACCGGCCCCTGGCCCCTGGCCCCTGGCCCCTGGATGAGAACCTTCGGCGTCACCACCCTGGTTTTTCTGACCGGTGGCCGCGGACTGGCGGCCGGAGACCTCCCCCCGAGGCCACCACTTTGAGCTGGTGACGGCCAGAAGCCCCGCGATCAACACGAGGCCGGCGATGATCCCGATGATCAAACGCTTCATGACGGACTCTTCCCCTACGGAGGAGCCTCCCAGATCCATTCCCTCCCCCTTGATGGGG
>JACQHM010000278.1 GCA_016199025.1 Candidatus Methylomirabilota bacterium
CCCGGGGGTCCAATCTGTCGAGATTGAGCTGGTCTGGGATCCTCCCTGGCATCCGGCCATGATGGCCGAGGCGGCCAAACAGCAATTAGGCTGGACTGCGTGAGACCGGACTGTAGAGTTACTCCATGCATGCCTTCTATCTGCTTTCCGTCTGGCTGCATCTCCTGGCCGCCATGATCTGGATCGGCGGGATGGTCTTCCTGGCCATGGCTTTGGTCCCGGTCATCCGTCGGCTGAAAGATCAGGAGGTTGCCACTACCCTCATCCATGAGACCGGGATGCGGTTCCGCTGGGTGGGATGGGGGTGTCTGGGCTTGCTCCTCGTCAGCGGCACCGTCAATCTCGCCTACCGGGGCTTTGGCTGGACGGATGTGTGGAGCGGGCGGATCGTTCAGGGGCCTCTCGGACAGGTCTTGGGCTTCAAACTCCTGCTGGTGGCCGTGATCCTTCTGATCAGCGCCCTGCACGATTTTCTCATCGGCCCCCGGGCGACGGCTTTAGGGCAGGCGGACCCCACCTCCCTTGAGGCGAGACGGTTAAGACGCCAGGCCTCGTGGCTCGGGCGGCTGAACCTCCTCCTGGCGTTGATCGTCGTCGCCCTGGGGGTGATGCTGGTGCGGGGCTTGCCCTAAACAAAATTCCCGTTCATGCCCGCATCTGATTAGACGATGCCCCGTTGAGACATCATCCCTCCCTCTGGGGCGGGGTAGCCCCATTTAGCTCTCTCCTTATCTCCCCACAGTTTAGAGGCTGTCCGTCCCGGCCCTGGGGCATGAGTGCCCCAACTCTCCTTTCTTCATCTTCTTGATCCCTCCTTCTGCTTTTCTCCCTTCTTTCAATTTTCATGAGGGAAATCAAGAGATTATCAGGAAAAGGGTTCATCATCCGCGCTCCACCTCTTGGCACCCCTCTTGCTTCTCCTTATTCTTGTGAGAAAGTTCGCAAACCTTGTGTGACTGGAGGTTGGGTGAAGCCTCCTCTAAAAAGGAGGGAAGGTCATGGGGAGGTTCATGGTTCTCGCCCTTGTCATGATCTTCGGGCTCGGGCTGGTCGCGAGCGTGGCGTTGGCCGACCAGGGAAGGCCAGCCCTGACCCATCAGTCAAAGGGGTACATCACCCTGGTCAATCCGGCCCGGGGGATCGTCCTGATCAAACAGATCGACGCCCGCCACACCCATAGGCTTCTGCTTACAGGGGAGACTCTGCTCCTGGACGAGGAAGGATACCGGGTCAAGGCCCTCCAGGTCGGGGATTACGTCCAGGAGGAGTGCCTCCCGCGGTCGGGGAGGCCGTCCATCGCCAAGAGGATTGTCGTCCTCCGGCCAGCCTGGCGGATGTACGAGATCCCTGAGCAATGAGCGGGCGAAGGTGAGGAGGCCTTGGGGATGGAGAAACCCTTGAAGAAGATGGACCTGGGTGAGCTGGCGGCCCTTTTTTGCCTGCGCTGTCCTCATGCCGTCTGGCGCGAGCCAGGGGCTCCTGAACTTTCCAGCTCCGATGCCAGGTGGCCGATGATCTCCTGTCGGAACAAGGCCTGCTTTCTCTGGGAGTTCCTCGGGACCTTAGGCTACAGGCCGGGCCGCTATCTGGATCATGCGGCCAGGTTGGAGTCCCTCTTACGAGAGCATGCCCACGAGGTCAGACGCTTTCAACGACTCGGCCCCCTCCCGGAGCTTTCCGTGGATCACGATTGGGGACCGGATGCCTCGTTTCACGGGATCGAGGGGTTACAGTTTCTCAGGGAGGACAAGGAGGGATGACACAACTGGCTTCCACAACCACTTTCCCGAAGGAGAAGGGCCGGGTCATCGAGATCCGATGGCATGCCAGGGGCGGACAGGGGGCGGTGACTGCCGCCAAGGCCCTGGCCGAGGCGGCCCTGGCCGAGGGGCGATATGTCCAGGCCTCGCCAGAGTACGGGCCGGAGCGTTCCGGGGCACCCATGAGGGCCTACAACCGTTTGAGTGATGCCCCTCTCAGGATCTATGGCCAGGTCACCAACCCCCAGGTGGTGGTGGTCCTCGATCCGACGCTTACGGGGAGCGAGGACATCCTGGAGGGGACCTCGGAGGGGGCCATGATCCTGGTCAACAGTCCCCTTCCGCCCGAGCGCCTGCGGGACCGTCTCATGGTCCAAGGGCGGAAGCTCTACACCCTGGATGCCACCAAGATCGCCTTGGAGGAGATCGGTCGCCCCTTTCCTAACACCCCTATGCTGGGAGCGGTGGCGAAGGTGACAAAGAGCTTCTCCATTGCTAGCGTTCTGAAGCAGCTTGAGGAGAGCCTGGGCAAGAAGCTTCCCCGGAAGGTCGTCGAGGGGAACCTGAAGGCGGTGATGCGGGGCCACGACGAGGTGAAGGGGGAACATCATGGGTGAAAAGAAGCGGGGTTCGTCCGAGCTCCCCATCGGGGGCCTGATCCTCGAGGCGGGAAACGCTCGGGACTATGCGACGGGAGGATGGCGGACCTTCAGGCCGATCCTGGACCGGGACACGTGTAATGACTGCCTCCTCTGCTTCTGGTACTGTCCCGACTCCTCGGTCCTGGTCTCCGATGGAAAGGTCTTGGGCTTCGACCTGGACCACTGCAAGGGGTGCGGGATCTGCGCCGAGGTGTGCCCGCCGAAGATCAGGGCCATCACCATGATGGAGGAGGTCGGGTTCCAGACACCTCCGGCCGAGGAGGAAGGTGCGATGACGGCGACCGACCACTTGCGCCAGGAGCACCGAGCGATCCTGGAACAGTTGGAGGCCCTGGAGCAGACCATCCTCCACTCCCCTCCGGAGGCATCGCCCGAAGGGGTCCAGGGTCTGGTGGATGCCCTGGAGGAGGTCCTGGAAGGGCATATGAAGAAAGAGGAGGAGGTGCTGTTCCCCTACCTGGAAGGGTTCCTGGGGAAAGTTGGCGGGCCTGTCGGGGTCGGATGGGAGCATGAGGAGATCTATAGGAACCTCCTCTTCTTCGCCAGGGAGGTCACCATCCCCGGGGCCCTGGCGGAGGGTGGGCTCCATGCCGTGTGGAAGGCCAGGGGGGTCCCCCTGATCCAGGGTTTGAGGAAGCACATTCAAAAGGAAGAAGAGGTCCTCTTCCCGATCGCCGAGCGCCTCATCGCCGCCGACCTGTTGGAGGAGATTGCCGCGGAGATGGAGGCGTGAAGGTCCAGGAGCGGAAGAGACCGATAGCATTCAAGGAGAAAAAGATGCCCAACGTTGTCGCCTCTACCGGAAATACGGCTGTGGCTTATGCCATGCGGCAGATCGAACCCGAGGTGGTCGCCGCCTACCCCATCACCCCTTCCACCCAGGTGATGGAAGCCTTCTCCCAGTTCGTAGCCGACGGGGTGGTCCAGACGGAGCTTGTCCCCGTCGAGAGCGAGCATTCGGCCATGAGCGCCTGCATCGGGGCCGCTGCCGCCGGTGGCCGGGCCATGACCGCCACCTCCTCCCAAGGCCTCGCCCTGATGCACGAGGTCCTTTACATTGCCTCCGGCCTCCGGCTCCCCGTCATCATGGCGGTGGCGAACCGGGCCCTCTCCGCCCCCATCAACATTCACGGTGACCATAGCGATGCCCTGGGCTCCCGGGACGCCGGCTGGATCCAACTGTACGCCGAGAACGTCCAGGAGGTCTACGATAGCGTGATCCAGGCTGTCAGGATTGCCGAGGACCAAGGGGTCCGGCTTCCGGTCATGGTTTGCATGGATGGTTTCACCTTAAGTCACACCGTAGAACGATTAGAGGTGTTGGAGGATGAGGCCGTGAAGGCCTTCGTTGGGGAGCCGGTAACCGTCCATCCCCTTCTCGATCTGGAACATCCTGTCACCTACGGGCCTATGGTCCTCCCCGACTACTATACGGAGCTGAAACACCAGCAACGGGAGGCGATGGCGGCTGCCCCTGAGGTGATCCAGGAGATCGGGAAAGAGTTCGGGCGTGCCTTTGGACGCTTCTACGGCCTCTTGGAGCCCTACCGGCTGGAGGATGCCGA
>JACQHM010000274.1 GCA_016199025.1 Candidatus Methylomirabilota bacterium
GTCTTGGGCTGGGGGGGGTACTGGGCCTGGGACCCGGTGGAGAACGCCTCCATCATGCCCTGGTTCACGGGGACGGCCTTCCTCCACTCGGTCATGATCCAGGAGAAGCGGCAGATGTTGAAGGTCTGGAACCTGATCCTGATCACCTTGACCTTCTTCCTGGTTATCTTCGGGACCTTCCTGACGAGGAGCGGCATCCTCTCATCGGTCCACGCCTTCGCCGAGGGCCTGATCGGCCACTTCTTCTTGGGCTTCCTGGCCCTGATCCTCCTTAGCTCGACGACCCTGCTGGTCTTCCGGGCCGAGGGACTGAAAGGGCATGGGGAGCTGGACTCCCTGCTCTCCCGGGAGAGCGCCTTTTTGCTGAACAACCTGGTCCTGGTGGGGATCTGCTTCACGGTGTTCTTGGGGACGATCTTCCCCTTGTTGGCCGAGGCGGTTCGAGGGGTGAAGGTGAGTGTGGGGGCGCCCTATTTCAACCAGGTGGCGGTCCCCTTGGGGTTGGCCCTGTTGGTCCTGATGGGGGTCGGGCCCCTGATCGCCTGGCGGAGGGCCTCGTGGGACAGTCTCCGGCGGAGCCTCCTGCTCCCCTTCCTCCTGGCCCTCCTGGGAGGCCTCCCCTTCTTCTTGCTGGGGATCCGACGGCCCCTGGTCTTGGCCGCCAGCGTGGCCGCCCTCTTCGTCATCCTGACCGTTCTCTTCGAGTTTGCTCGGGGGGCGCGGGCCAGGCAGAAACTCTACGGGGAAGGCTTTCCGCAAGCCCTGGTCATTCTCACCCTCCGGAACCGGCGGCGCTATGGCGGCTTCATTGTCCATGGAGGGGTAGCCCTGGCCGCCCTCGGGATTGCCTTCTCTTCGTCTTATCAGGTGGAGAGTGAGAGGGCGATGCGACCCGGGGAGGTCTTGGAGGTCGGGCGGTATCGCCTGCGGTTCGACGGCTTACGGGCTGTCCAGGGGCCGACCCACATCAAGGTGGAGGCGGCCTTTTGGGTTACGAACCAGGAGAAGCCCCTCGGGGCGCTCAAGCCAGCCCTCCGGTTCTACGAGCGGCAACAGAACCCTATCGCCGAGGTAGATTACCGGATCGGTCTCCAGGAGGATCTCTATGTGATCCTCGGGCGGGTGGAGCGGGACGGGCGGGAGATCGCCGTCAAGGCCCTGGTGAACCCCATGGTCACCTGGATCTGGCTGGGCGGGGCGGTGATGGCTTTGGGCGGCCTCCTGGCCCTCTTTCCCGAGCAGTGGCTAGGCCGGCCCCGCGTGATTCCACCCCCTGAGGAGAAGAGGTCCTTAGCCGGGAGCCGCGGGTAGCAGGAGGCGTTCGATGAAGAGGCATCTTGCGGAACGAAGTTTTCTGGTCCTGCTCCTTAGCCTAGCCTGGCCCTTTTTCCCCTTCGGCGCCTTCGGGGCCCAGGAGGACATCGAGGCGAAGGTCCGGGCCATCGCTGCTCTTCTTCGCTGCCCGGTCTGCCAGAACCTCTCCGTGATGGACTCCCCTTCGGAGCTTGCCCAGGAGATGAAGGGCCTGATCAGAGAGCGGCTTCTCCAGGGCGAGAGTGAGGAGCAGGTGAAGGCCTACTTCGTCCAGAAGTACGGGGAGTGGGTCCTCCTGGCCCCGCCCAAGAAAGGGTTCAACCTGCTGGCCTGGACCCTCCCCTTCTTGGCGATCTTAGGAGGCTTGGGGGGGATCATTCTGGCCCTCCGAAAATGGGTGAGAAGAGGGCGGGAGCATCGAGCGTCCGAGCCCATTGCCGCAGAATACCAGGAGCGGCTCATCAGGGAGTTAAAGGACCTGGACTCTTGAAATCTGCCATCTGAAATTGGACATTGGAAATTTCAACGTGGAATACCTCCTCATCGCCATCCTCATCCTCATCGCCTTAGCCTTAATCACCCTTCCGTTCTGGCGGAAGGCCACCTCGGTTCCTCCCCCTCCCCCTCAAGGAGAGGCGGAAGAGCTTCTGCTTCAGAAAGCTACCCTCTATCAGAGTCTCCGGGAGTTGGAGCTGGACTATCAGATGGGGAAACTCTCCGACGAGGACTACCAAGCGCTCCGCCAGGACTACGAAGCGGAAGCCGCAACGGTCTTGGCCAGGCTCGATGCCCTGGGCTACAAGGCCAAAAGCCGCCCAGAGAAGGGACGGCCGGTGGCGGTGGCCCAAAGACAGCAGGGCGCCCCCTTCTTCAGTCGTCCGGCTTTTTTCGTCGCCTTCGGCCTCCTTCTGGTTGTTCTTGGGGCGGCTGGCGGGTACTTCCTTGCCAGGTCTTCGAATTCAAAGGGAGGCGGGAGGGGGAACGAAGGCCAGTTCATGCCCACCACGCCCCAGGTCGCGGCGTTGGAGCGGAGGATCCAGGAGAACCCCAAGGATCTCAAGGCGCTCCTGGAGCTTGCCCACCTCCACCTCGACCAGGGGACGTTCCACCAGTCCATCGAGCTTTACAAACAGGTCCTCTCATTGGATCCGAGAAACGTGGAGGCTATCACGCATCTGGGTATCATCCTCTCCAAAAGCCCTCACCCCGAGCAAGCCCTTGAAGTCTTCGACAAGGCCCTGGCGATCGACCCCAACTATCCTCATGCCCTCTGGGACAAGGCCCGGGTCCTCTATGACGTGAAGCAGGACTATCAGGAGGCCATCAAGACCTGGGAGCGCTTCCTGGCCGTTGCCCCCTCTGGCGAGGATGCGGACCGGGCGCGGGAGTTCATCCAGGAGGCCAAGCAGCGGTTGAAGGAAGGCCAGAGGGCCCCGCTTGTGCGTTAACGCCCATTAGACCTCTATGGATGCGATAAGACATCCTGACATCGGCCGATGCATCTACTGCGCCTCACTCGAGAGCCTTACAGGCGAGCACGTCGTTCCGTATGGCCTCGCAGGAAATCTGGTCCTACGGAACGCAAGCTGCAGGGCGTGCGCGAAGATCACAGGCGAGGTGGAGCGGCGAGTCCTCCGGGGCTTCATTTCCGACCCGACGACCCAAGGGTCGTCCCAGCCATGTACCGGTCGAAGTTCCGAGGGCAGACGCCACTGAGCTCTTGGTGCTCCCTCTCGCTGAGGGCCTGGCCTTCCTTCAAATGCCGATCTTCGAGAAACCGGCCTATCTAACGGGTAAACCTTGGACCTTGTCACCAAGGCCGAGCAGGCTGGCGCTACGCACGCGCTCGCAACCGCCGTTGTAGACGCCACGATTGGGGGTGTTGCGAAGCGCCTCATCGTCAGCTGGGTAAAGCTCTTTGCGAGTGCACACCCAACTGCTTACAAAGTTGTGGTCGCGCGCGCAGCATAGCTGGACAGATGCGAAACGTGCGGCGCTTGCCTAACAGGCGCTTGGAGCCGACGGCGCTTACGACGAACCTACACGACCCCAGGGAGGTCCCGATGATGAGCAACCTTCGGTAGACGCTTGCGCCGTGGCTCAAGCGCAGGCGCGTTGGGCAGTGGCCTTGCCGACTTCGCTACACTTCATGCAAATCGCCGTCAGCGACACACACTTAGAGCCTGCTCATCCTGGAAGAACACCGAGAGAGCGGTTGATAAGCGCTGACCTCGAAAGTCTCCCTCCCAATACCCTCCTTCCCGGACTTGCCCCCCTCGTCTTCCTCGGCCAGGGCCTGGCTAGGCTGGGGGTGTCGCCTGGAGACGGCACCGCCAGAAGGAGTCGGAAAAGACACCACGCATCCTACGAGCGTCGGGCCCTTCCTCAGCGCTTGAAGGGGTGACTTCGCGACAACGTTACTCGTTCATTCCCGGCCGTTCAACTGGACCTCGCTAAGGGCCTTTACCTCTCCCACGCCGTGCACAGCAATTCCGGAGAGACGATCGTCATTGGTGATAAAAAGATCTGCCTCAGAGACTGCTGCACAGGCAAGCTGGACTGCATCCGGTGGCTTGACCGAAGGATGGTAAGCACGGATTTCTGCAAAGCTCTGGGCAGCGATCTCATCAAACGCGATAATCCTTGCACCCTGAGATAAAGCCGCTTTATACCGTTCTGCCAAATCAGCCCAGTTCCTACGCAGGGGTTGAACAAGCACTTCACCCAGTGTGAGAGATGAGGTCAAGAGTTCATCTCCCTGGTGGATCATTTGCTTGCGCAATGCCACGACTCGATCGTGAAGATGAACAGGCCGTTGCTCAAGAAGATAGATGAAAAGATTGGTATCCCAAAAAATCCTGCTCATTCCCATCCTGACCTTAACTCTTTAACATACTCATCAGGATCTACCCCTTCCCAGATCTCCTTACCCAGACCCGAGAGCATCAGGATCGGATCACCAGCGGGTAGTTTACCCTGAAATCGGTAACCCCTTTTCTTTTCAAAATACTGTTGGCAGATCTTGGTAAGGATCTCCAGTAACCGGGGTTCGTCTGTGACACACCGCTCTTTCCCATCCTCATCATGAAAATAGATTTTCCCGTCATCCCACCCATACAGTCGAGGATAAACTCCCATTTTCATCACCTCCCAGGTAAGTTTAACTCTCAGCTTCCCTTTTTGAAACCTTTTTTTAGGGCTTTCAATGGTTCAACTTGCTCCTCTCTAAGCGAAGCGAAGGATAGACAGGGTTTCGGTTCGCTTCCAAATGTATTGACATCGTATTGCCCTTTGGATATCCTTGCCCTTGGTTGTGTTTGATAGCTCCGTCGTCATCAAATGGTTCCGGAAGTCCGAGGCGTTCCAAGAGCAGGCGCTTTCGTTACACCAAACCTACCTCAATGGCTCGCTGACAATCTACGTCCCCGACCTCCTCATTTACGAGCTGGCGAACGTCCTTCGGTCCAAGCCGGACATGAACTGGACCAAAGTTCAGCAAGCGTTGCACAGTTTTGCTGTCCATTCTCTCGCTGACCTCATCCGTTGGGCAACTCACGCCTGCTTCGTATCCACCCTCTAGATCTTCCATAGATGGGGCAAAGGGTGGATCATGTGGTAGACGCGCTTCACCGGGGAAAGGTGATAAGCGGTTAGGGCACATTTTCCTTGACAACAGCCGCCGCATCGCTAGAATAAAGCCAGTGAAAACGGTTTTTGCCTGTTCCTGTCTTGCGAGATCTTTCCCCTGCCCTCTCCAGGGCTTTTAGAGTAAGCCTTCAGCCGTCAGCACTCAGCCATCAGCTTAGAGAGGTAGAAGTCTTTTTCTTCCTGGGTTTTCGCTGATCGCTGACGGCTTGTGTGTATACGGGGTGGAACGCGATGGCGGCGGACTATGGATACGTCGGTGTCTTCCTCATCGTGGGGGTCCTCTTCGTCATCTTGAACGTCGAGGTCCTCTCCCGCCTCCTTCGCCCCAAGCGCCCCACCCCCGAGAAGCTCACCACCTACGAATGCGGCGAGGAGCCCATCGGAGGCTCCTGGATCCGCTTCCACGTCCGCTATTACCTGTACGCTCTCGTCTATATTGTCTTCGCCGTCGAGGTCATCTTCCTCTACCCGTGGGCCGTGATCTTTAAGGACTTCATCAAGGAGGGGCTTGGGGCGCTGGCCTTTCTCGAGATGCTTGTCTTCATCATCATCCTGCTCTTGGGCTTTATCTACGCCTGGCGGAAAGGCGCGTTGGAATGGGTTTAACCGCAGCTTCCATGACGGCCGACCAGATCCTCCAGGCTTTGAAGGAGCGGTTTGGGGAGGCTGTCCTTCAAGGGGACGTCAAAGGGGGAGAGGTCCGGGTCACGGTCACCCCCTCCCAGAGCGTTGAGCTTCTTGGGTTCCTCTGCAGCCTGGGCTTCGAGTATTTGAACTGCCTGAGCGGGGTGGACTGGATCGGGCAGGGGGAACTGGAGGTCGTCTACAACCTCTCCTCCCTTCAGTATAAGCACAAGGCGGAGGTCAACGTCCGCATCCCTCGCGAGAACCCGGTGGTCCGGTCGGTCATCTCCATCTGGAAGACAGCGAACTGGCATGAGCGGGAGGTGTACGACCTCTTGGGGATCCGCTTCGAGGGCCACCCGGATCACCGAAGGATCCTCCTCTCGGAGGACTGGGTCGGTCATCCCTTGAGGAAGGACTACGAGGACGAGCGCCTCGTTCGCTACACCCCTGCCTAAGATGAGGTGAAGGCTATGGCTGAGACAGTTCAGGCTCCGGTGGAGGAGCGCACCAAGGACCGGATGGAGGAGATGTATGTCAACATGGGACCCCAGCATCCCTCCACCCATGGGGTCCTCCGGCTCCTCTTGAAGCTGGATGGGGAGGTGGTCCTGGAATGCACCCCCTACATCGGCTACCTCCACCGCTGCCATGAAAAGATCGGGGAGAACCGGACCTATACTCAGGTCATCCCCTACACAGATCGCTTGGATTATCTCGCCTCCATGTACAACAACTGGGGGTACGTCCTGGCCGTGGAGCGTCTCTTCGGTGGCGACATCAAGATCCCGGAGCGGGCCGAGTACATCCGATTAATCCTGGGGGAGCTGCAGCGGATCGCCTCCCACCTCATCTGGCTCGGGACCTTCGGCCTGGATCTTGGTAACTTCACCATCTTCATGTACTGCTTCCGGGAGCGGGAGATGATCCTGGACCTCTTCGAGTCGGTTTCCGGCCAGCGCCTGAACTACTCCTTCTACCGGATCGGCGGGGTGGCTTTGGACCTCCCCGACTCCTTCGTCTCCGACTGCAAGGCCTTCCTGGAATGGTTCAAGCCCCGCCTTCCGGAATACGACGCCATCACCACGGACAATATCATCTGGCAGAAGCGGACCCAGGGGTTGGGGATCCTCCCCAAGGACATCGCGCTGAGCTGCGCCGCCAGCGGCCCGATGCTCCGGGCCTCCGGGATCAAGTGGGATCTTCGAAGGGAAGACCCTTATGGGATCTACAATCGGTTTGAGTTCGACATCCCCGTTGGCGAGAACGGGGATGTCTGGGACCGGTTCTGGGTCCGGCGCCGGGAGATGGAGGAGAGCGTCAAGATCGTCGAGCAGGCCCTGGAGCAGCTTCCCCCCGGCGAGGTCATGGGCAAGGTCCCGAAGAAGCTGGCCCCTCCTCCAGGGGATCTCTACTCCCGGGTGGAGTCCCCCAGGGGGGAGCTCGGGTTCTACCTCGTCTCCGACGGTTCCACGAAACCTTATCGCTACAAGGTCCGTTCTCCAGCCTTCGTCAACTTGAGCACGCTTCCCTCTATCGCCCCAGGCCATCTGGTAGCCGACATGGTGGCCATCCTGGGATCCATCGACATCGTCCTGGGCGAAGTGGACCGCTGAGCCTGTCTATGATCGAGCAGCTCGTCCAGAGACTCTACACCCTCAGCGCCACCTGGGACATCCCCCCCCTCGTCGTCCAGCTCCTCCTCATGGTGGTGGTGGCCGTCATCATCATCCTCTTTGTCTCCGTTTCCGTCATGTTCCTCGTCTGGTGGGAGCGGAAGATCAGTGCCCACATCCAGGCCCGTTTCGGCCCCATGCGGGTAGGGGGATGGCATGGATGGGCTCAGAGCATCGCCGATGGGATCAAGCTCATCCTCAAGGAGGATATCGTCCCGCAGGCGGCCGACAGGATCATCTTTGCCTTAGCTCCTATGGTCGTCTTCGCCACCGCCCTGACCCTCTACATCATCATCCCCTTTGGCCCTGGCTTAATCGTCAAGGATCTGAACATCGGCGTCCTCTTTTATATCTCCCTCTCCTCCTTGACGGTAGTCGGGATCGTCATGGCCGGCTGGAGCTCGGGGAACAAGTACTCGGCCCTCGGGGCGTTACGTTCGGCCGCTCAGGTCGTGAGCTATGAGGTCCCCCTGGTAGTCTCCGTCCTTCCGGTGATCATGCTGGCAGGCTCCCTCAGGATGACGGACATCATCGCCGCCCAGGAAAAGATCTGGTTCATTGTTCCTCAAGTGGTGGCCTTCCTCACGTTTTTCACCGCTGCCCTCGCCGAGACCAACCGTCTCCCCTTCGACATTCCCGAGGCGGAGTCGGAGCTGGTGGCCGGTTTCCACGTGGAGTACAGCGGCATCCGGTTTGCTATGTTCTTCATGGCCGAATACGCCAACATGTTTACTGTCTCGGCCATCGCCGTGACCTGCTTTTTAGGAGGATGGCGCGGCCCGGCCCTGGTTCCCTTCCTCCCAGAGAAATTCTGGGCTGTCTTTTGGTTCTTGACCAAGACCTACTTTCTGATCTTCGTCATGATATGGCTCCGCTGGACGTTGGCCCGTCTCCGGGTGGACCAACTCATGAACCTGGGCTGGAAGGTCCTCTTGCCCATTGCTTTCCTGAACTTAGGGGTTACCGGGGTGGTGATGGTCCTCCTGGGATGAAATCGGTAGGGGGGAGATGACGGCTTCTGAGATCAGCTTCTTCATCTTAGCAGTCCTCTCGGTGGCGGCGGCCCTGGTCGTCGTCTTCGGCAAAAACATCGTCCATGCGGCCCTGGCCCTTGTCCTGACCTTCTGCTCGGTGGCCGGGATCTACGTCCTCCTGGACGCGGAGTTCCTGGCGGCCGTCCAGATCCTCCTCTACGTGGGCGGGATCACCATCCTGATCCTCTTTGCCATCATGCTGACCAGCCGGATCTCCGGCGGGGGGGTCCGGATCCTGAACGAGCAGGTAGGGGTCAGCCTTGTTGTGGTGGGGGGGCTTCTCCTCCTCATCGTCTCGGTCCTCTGGAACGCCTCCTTTGCAGGAAGCGCGCCTCCCCCTGTCCAGACCACCCCTTACATTGGGAGGCTCCTGATCACCACCTATCTCCTCCCCTTTGAGGTGGCCTCGATCCTCCTCTTGGCCGCCCTGATCGGGGCCCTCATCCTTGCCAGGAAGGAGAAGGAGTAAATGGTTCCGCTGCATTCCTACCTGATCCTGGGGGGGATCCTCTTCGCCATCGGCATGTTTGGCGCGCTGACGAGGAGGCATGCCATCGGGATCCTGATGTCCATCGAGCTAATGTTCAACGCCGCCAACTTGAGCTTCGTCGCCTTCTCCCGATACCTCCCTGAATCCGCCCTGAGAGGTCAGGTCTTCGCCATCTTTGTCATCACCGTGGCGGCGGCCGAGGCGGCGGTGGGCTTGGCCATCGTCCTGGGGCTCTACCGGAACTTCAAGACGGTCAACGTGGACGAAATCAACCTGATGAAATGGTGAGGAAGCCATCAGCCATCAGCCATCAGCCCTTTGACGATTAAAACCGAAAGGTGGATCTCTTAATGATTGAGTACGTGTGGTTGGTGCCGTTCTTTCCCCTAGTCGGGGTCCTGATTAACGGCCTCTTCGGGAGGACCCTAATCAAGGACAGGGCCCACTGGGTAGCCGTGCTGATGACGGGCCTCTCCTTCCTGGTGGCCTTCCTGATTTTCCTTGAGGTCGTCGCTGGAAAGACCCTGAACCTGGACCTCTACACCTGGGTCTCCGTGGGCGACTTCCAGGCCACCATCGGGTTCCAGGTGGATCCCCTCTCGGCCGTCATGATGCTGGTGGTGACCTTCGTGGGGTTCCTGATCCACCTCTACTCCATTGGCTACATGCACGGCGATCCCGGCTACTGGCGCTTCTTCACCTATATGAACCTCTTCATGCTCTCCATGCTCACCCTGGTCCTGGCCAATAACTATCTTTTGCTCTTCTTAGGCTGGGAGGGGGTAGGGCTCTGTTCGTATCTCCTCATCGGTTTCTGGTTCGAGAAGAAATCGGCTGCGGACGCGGGGAAGAAGGCCTTCATCGTTAACCGGGTCGGGGACGCTGGCTTCCTCCTGGGTCTCTTTTTGATCTGGACGACCTTCGGGAGCCTGAAGTTCTCGGAGGTCTTCCATGGGGCCGAGGAACTCCGCGAGACCTTGATCCAGCCTTCCCTCCTGGGCTTGAGCCTGGTGGGCTGGATGACCCTCCTCCTCTTCATCGGCGCCACGGGAAAGTCGGCCCAGCTCCCCCTGTACGTCTGGCTCCCCGACGCCATGGAGGGGCCGACGCCGGTCTCCGCCCTGATCCACGCGGCCACGATGGTGACGGCCGGTGTTTACATGGTGGCCAGGAACCAGCCCCTCTACGATCTTGCTCCCTTCAGCCGGGACCTGGTGGCGATCGTGGGGGCGCTGACGGCCGTCTTCGCCGCCTCCATCGCCTTGGTCCAAAATGACATCAAAAGGATCATCGCCTACTCGACCATCTCGCAGCTTGGCTACATGTTCATGGGGGCGGGGGTCGGGGCCTACGCCTCGGGGATCTTTCACCTGGCCACCCACGCCTTCTTCAAGGCCCTCCTGTTCTTGGGGGCAGGGTCTGTCATCCACGGGTTGAACGGGGAGCAGGACATCAGGAGGATGGGGGACTTAAAGCGGCACATGTCGATCACGGCCAACACGTTCCTCATCGCCGCGCTGGCGAACGCCGGGATCTTCCCCCTGGCCGGGTTCTGGTCCAAGGACGAGATCCTCTTTGCCGCGTTCTCCTCCGGCACCCGTACCGGTTTCTTCGTGTGGCTCCTCGGGATCCTGGGCGCCTTCCTCACGGCCTTCTACATGTTCCGACTCTATTTCCTGGTCTTCAAGGGGGAGTCCCGGGTGGACCACGATCTCCGGCACCACCTGCACGAGTCACCCCCTGTGATGACCCGCCCCCTGATGGTCCTCGCGTTCTTTGCAGCGGTGGCCGGCTTCTTCGGTGTCCCCCCTGATCGGGGCCTGTACCATAGGCTCGTACTCCCCGTTTTCGAGGCCGGCCATGGGATGGCCGAGGCGTCTCACACCTCCTTCACCTTGGAGGCTGGCATGGCCTTCTTCTCCTTCTTGGTCGCCCTGGCCGGGATCGCCGTGGCCTATTCCTTCTACCTGGTCCGGACGGAGCTTCCCACGGAGCTTTCGGAGCGGTTCCGGGGGATCTACCGGCTCCTTTTCAATAAGTACTGGGTGGACGAGCTCTACAGGCTGATCTTCGTGGACTTCGGTAAGTGGGTCTGCCAGAGGCTTTGGGGCTTCGACGATCGGGTGGTGGACGGGGCGGTGAACGGGGCGAGCCTCCTCACTCTCAAAGCGAGCGGCCTCTCTGACCGGATCGATCTCAAGGGGGTGGATGGGGCCGTCAACGGGATTGCCACCGTCATCCAGGAGGGGAGCTTTGTCATGCGCTACTGGCAGACGGGACTGATCCAGAACTACATCTTCTGGATGGCTGCTGGTATCTTCGCCATGGTCGTCATCTATTTGTTCTTGTAACCGTCATGTTTTCAGGGATGCCACAGCGGAATGTTATGGAACAAACAACAAGAAACTGACTTTTCCGTTCGTAACCAGAAGCGGCCATCAATGCGGCTGTGGCACTGAATGGTCATGAAAGCGCTTGAAAGCAAAGGAATTTTGGGCCACAGTCTCCTCCGCCAGAAGCCCCAGGTGCGGCTGGCAGGGGGAAAAACGGGGGACCAGGAGGCTTTA
>JACQHM010000275.1 GCA_016199025.1 Candidatus Methylomirabilota bacterium
TCTTTCTTCCGATCCCGCAAGGCGGGTACCTTGAAGAGGATGACGTTCAGCCGGTAGTAGAGATCCTCACGAAAGGTCCCTTTCGAGATCTCCGCCTCCAGATCCTTGTTGGAGGCAGCGATGACCCGGACATCGACCTGGATCGTCTCACCCCCCCCTACACGCTCGAAGGTCTGCTCCTCAAGCACCCTCAGAACCTTCGCTTGGGTCTTCAAGCTCATGTCGCCGACCTCGTCCAGGAACAAGGTCCCCCCGTCGGCCGCCTCGAACTTCCCCCGCCGTCTCGTCAGCGCCCCTGTGAAAGCCCCCCTCTCGTGGCCGAAGAGTTCACTCTCTATGAGATCCTCCGGGATGGCGGCGCAGTTGACCTCGACAAAGGGCTTCTCCCGTCGGAGGCTCGCCTGGTGGATGGCCCGGGCGATCAGCTCCTTCCCCGTCCCGCTCTCCCCCAGGATCAGGACCCTCCCGTTGGTCGGGGCGGCAGCCAGGATCTCTGCTTTCAGACGATCGATGGCCTCGCTCACCCCTATGATCTCGTAGCGGCGCTCCAGGCGTGCCCTCAGGGCACGGTTCTCCCGCTCCAACCGGTGCTGGTCGAGAGCGTGGCGGATCGTCAAGAGGGTCCGATCCATATCTGGGGGTTTCTCGATGAAGTCGTAGGCCCCCATCTTGATGGCCCTAACCGCCGTTTCGATCGTCCCATGCCCGGAGATCATGATGACAGGGAGATCCGAGTGGAGCCGCTTCAGGGACTCCAGAACCTGGAGCCCGTCCATCCCCGGCAGCCAGATATCAAGGATGGCGAGATCGGGCGGGACCCTTTGGACCTGCCGCAAGGCCTCCTCGCCGCTCGTGGCGGTCGTCACCTGATAGCTCCCATCGACGAGGATGCTCACCAGGGCATCCAGCACCTTCTCGTCGTCGTCAACAACCAGGATCTCTTCCTGCGCCATCGCTCTCTCCTGGTAAGCCTTCAGCCATCAGTCTTCAGTATTTTGGATGTGGGATTGCGGATTTCGGATTTGTGAAGCCTGCCCCCCTCTTTCAATCCCAAATCCCAAATCGGCAATCCGCAATCAGGTACGGGGAAGGGCTGGGAGTTCGACGATCATCCGCGTTCCCCTTGGCACGTTGTCCTCGGCCCGGATGCTTCCCCCGTGTTCCGCCACGATCCGGTAGACGATGGCCAGCCCCAGGCCGGTCCCCGAGCGCTTGGTGGAGAAGTAGGGAAGGAACAAGCGCTCTTTATCCTGGGCCGGGATGCCGCAGCCGGTGTCCGTCACCTCTAACAGGACACGGGAGTGGTCGGGAAGGGGCCGGGTCCTGATCACGATCTCCCCCTCCCCTTCGATAGCAGCCACGGCATTGTCCACCAGGTTGATGAGAGCCCGCTTCATCTGCTCTGGATCCAGATCCACCCAGGGAAGGGAAGGATCAAGGTCGGTGATGATCTTGACCCGGCGGGAGAGCCCAGCGTACAGAGCGACCACCTTCTCCACCACCCCGTGCAGATCCCCAGACCTGGGATTGGAGGAGGGCATCCGGGCGTACCGGGAGAACTCATCTACCAGGTCCTTCAACCCGTCCACCTCTTGGATGATAGTCCGGGTGGACTCGTCGAAGACCCTTTCGTAGTCCGGGGACCGATCGAAGAACTTCTTTCGGAGGCGCTGGGCCGAGAGCTTGATGGGGGTCAAGGGGTTCTTGATCTCGTGGGCAATCCTTCTGGCCACCTCCCGCCAGGCCAGGGCCTGCTGGGCCCGGATGAGCTGGGTGATGTCCTCGAGGACAACGACCATCCCCAGGTGGTTTTCCTCTCCGTCCTTGAGATGACTTGCACTCACCGCCAGCGTCATCACCCGACCGTTCCGACGGAGCAGGACCTGCTCGTCGATGACCCCCCGCTCCTCGGAAACCACCCGCTCCAGAAGGAGCCTGATGGGAGCGAAGGCCTCCTCCTGGAAGAGGCGCTGGTAGGGCTGATAGAGGACCTCCTTTGGAGAGAGATCCAGGATCCGGAGGGCCGCCTGGTTGACCGTGTTGATCACCCCGCGCTGATCGAGAGAGAGGACCCCTGCGGCGATGTTTTGCAGGACGGTTTCCATATAGGCACGGCGACGCTGGAGCTCCTCATTGGATTTTTGAAGCTCCAGATTGGCCGCCTCCAGCTTCGCCTGGCCTTTCAAGAGATCCCCGGTCATCGTGTTGAAGGAATCAACGAGGATGCCGATCTCGTCGTCGGCCTTCACCTCCACCTTGAAATTCAGATTCCCGGCCGCCACCGCCCGCGTCCCTTCGGCCAGTTGTTGGATCGGGACCGTGATCCCCCGGGCCAAGTGGACCCCCACCCAGATGGCGGCGAAGATGATCACCAGGGTCATGATCAAGAAGAGGAGGATCGCCTGCCCTTTGATGGGACCTTTCAGCATCTTCAGGACCTTGTAATCCTTGAAGCCTGTTGTGATGTCGTTGGCCTTGGCCAAGAGCCCTTCAGGGACGAAGCTCGTCGCCACCACCACGCCCGAAACGTCACTCGACCGCCATCGGGGGGCAACAGGGACGATCCCCAGGATGAGATCCCCCTCGGGGATAGACTGGACCAGGGCGAAGGTCTCCCCCTTCAAGCCCCGCTGGACGATCCTCACTAAGGAAGCCCCAGCCCGGCCGGGGGCTTTCTTGGCCAAGGCCGAGGCCAGCTCCCTCCCCTCCTTGGAGAAGACCTGGATGGTGCTCAAGTGGTATTCCTTCAGCTTGTCCGACAAGAACTGCTGGAGCACCCCAACATCCTCTTGCCCCAGGAGATCCGCCTCGATCATCTGTTGGGAAATCTGCCTGGCGAAGGCGAGGGTGCCTTCTTGGGCGTTCCTGTAATAGGTCTGGGCGATCTCTAAAGACCGCTGCAAAGATTCCTCCACTTGGATGTTGAACCAACTCTCGATGCTGGTGATGATGAAGTTCGAAGCCACCACGAAAAGAACAAGGGCCGGGAGAAGGGTCAGCCCCACGAAGGCCACCACCAGCTTCACCAGGAACCTGGACCCCAAGATGTTACTCCGGTGTTCGAGATAGATTTTGAACAGGTTCCGGAAGACGAGCAGGATGAGGGTGAGCAGGAGGACAACATTGATGTTGACCAGGGCGAAGATGAGGACGTTGCTGGGCAGGGGGCTCGGGGTGCGGAGCTGGTGGACGAGAACTTGGGCCGTCGTCATCAGCACGACGAACGTGAGGATGCTGAAAAGGATCAGGCGGGTCCGCCGCCTCTTTTCCAACTCCCGAGAGATCAAGGACAGCTTTGCCATGTCCCCTCCTCTACCTGCTCACCTTAAAGTAGGCAGAACGGGTCCAGGAGGTGTCGAAATTGAAGAAGGTGAGGAAAAACAGGAGGTAATTTAAGGGAAAGATGAGCTTGAGGGACCGGATCTCAGCCTTCACCAGAACGTAATAGATCTCATCCTTCTCGAGGCTCTGCCGGGAGCCAACCTTGATCCCCCGGAGCTCCCCCATCCACCGCTTCATCTGGGCGTAAGACTTCGTGCCCCGCGTGGTCTTTTCCCTCCCGTCATCCTGGACGACGGCGAATTCATCCTTCAGGAGGTCGTAAGAGACCCCCTGGCGGACCAGGAAGGAAGCGACCTCTGCATCAGGGACCAGGGAACGATACCGCATGAGCCGCAAATGGTACGTGAAGGTGGTCGGGACACCGTTCACGATGGACTCCTCGACCTCTTTGGTAAAGGCGTTCTCCAGGGTGGCATAGACCAGAAGGTCGTCCGAACCTTGGGTAACGATCACATCGGTGATCCTGGCATCGGCCGCGAAGGTCGGTGAACCAATCGTCACAAGGGTAAGGAACACGAGGAGGGCTGCCGAGCTTCGAAGGATCTGCTTTCTTCTCATCGCCCGTCCATCGGCTTAAGACCCTACCGAGACGCCCGAACCCCTCATAGGCTCCGATGGGGAGCTACGCGGAGGGTGAAATGGAAG
Source organism: Candidatus Methylomirabilota bacterium (assembly GCA_016199025.1). Classification (GTDB taxonomy): domain Bacteria; phylum Methylomirabilota; class Methylomirabilia; order Methylomirabilales; family JACQHM01; genus JACQHM01. The sequence continues at coordinate 3,988 of JACQHM010000275.1, forward strand.
GTGGGCTCTAAAACACGGAGGTTACTATAGCGAAAGCGGCGGGGGATTGCAAGGACAATTTCGGAGGCCAGGTTCGTCGCCTGCAGGCTGGCTTAGCGGGGAAGGGGGAGTGGCCGGAGCGGCTCAGAGGGAGGGAGGAGGGAAGCCGCTCGATGCTCGACGCCAGAGCGGTCCTGCTCCTCCTGGAGCTGCCGCTGGATCTCGTTGACCAGCTTGGCGTGGAGGAGGTGCCCGGCCCCGTAGGCGATGACGGTCCCGACCACCGGGCGCCCTAAGAGATAGAGGTCCCCTACCAGATCCAGGATCTTATGCCGGACCAGCTCGTCCCGGTACCGGAGGGGTCCGTTGATGGGACCCGCCTCGCCGATGACAACAGCGTTCCGGAGAGAGCCTCCCCTGGCCAGGCCAAGCTCCCTTAGGTGCTGCACATCCTTCAGGAACCCAAAGGTCCTTGCAGGGGCAATCTCCTTGACGAAGCTCTCGGCGGTGATCGGGAGAGCGACCGTCTGCTCTCCTAGGAGGGGATGGTCGAAGGTCATCGTGTAGATCACTTTTAATGTCCTCGAAGGGACCAATCGGATACCCCGATTCTCCAGGCTGATATTGATCGGTTTCTTGATCTGGAGAGGGGACCTGGGGGTCTGCTGTTTCTTGAGGCCGGCCTTTCGGATAAGCTCGACAAAGGGAGCGGCGGAGCCGTCCATGGCAGGGACCTCCACTCCTTCCAGCTCCACCAGGAGGTTATCCACCCCCAGGCCGGCTAGGGCGGCCATCAGATGCTCGACCGTCCTGACCTCGACTCCATCTTTTGCCAGGGTCGTTGAGTAGTTGACGTCGGCGACGTTTTCCGGCGTCGCCTGAACCAGGGCCTCCCGACCGAGGTCGCTCCGTTGAAAGACAATGCCGAACCCATCAGGAGCAGGCCTTAAGGTGAGCCTCGCCGGCCTGCCGGTGTGAAGCCCGATTCCTTCACAGCTTACCGGCTTCTGGATCGTTTGTTGGACGCTCAAGGAAACGCTCCTTGTTGGAGATGAGAAAAGCTCAGCCTTCTCCCCATGAAACCTCGTCGTAGATAAAGCAAGTTCCATACCAAGGCAAGGCATGAGATGAGCCTCAAAATCCTCCAAGGAAACCAACAAGTTTCGTGAAGAGGATGACAAGGGAGCAATCAGGGAAACGTGTCTGGAAGCCATGGGGTGTGGCTAGGATACAACAAGGTGTCTCTTTTTCTCATCGGTCAGCACCCGGGCGAGGAGCCGACGGAGGACCTGCCCACAGGGGAGGTCCCGGGTCTGGGCCAAGAGCGCATCCAGGGTTTCCACCTCGATGGAGGGATCGGGGGAGAGGGCAGGGGAGTCCTTTTTCGAAGCAGACGGGAGTTTACCAACCTTCAGGTAAAGTTCTTTGACCACGGGGAATCCGAGGCGCTCGTTTAAGGAGGCGATGAGCGCTGGCTTCAAAAGGCTCAGTTGATGGAGCCAGACCGGGTCTTCGACGATGACGTAAAGACGGCCCCCTTTCAGACCATCGGGTTTGGCCCGCCGACTCACCTGTTCCCCCACTACCTCGTCCCAGCAGGCGAGGATCCGGAGTTCTTCGACACCCGCAGGGAAGCCGATCCCCTCCAGCAGATGTTGGATCGCCTCTTGAAGAGGTACAGGACCCTTCGAGCCCTCCCGGCTGACAGATCGCTTTCTCCTCACCGAAACAGCTCCCCCTGAACCGTGTCCCGTGTGCCATTCACCCTGTGCCAGAAAATCCCAGTAAACAATAAGGTGTGAGCGTTCAGCTTTTAGCCGCCTGCGATGAGCGTTCGACTGAGCTCACGCCGAAGGCTCAGTCGAGCGTCGGCTTTCAGCTTCATCCAACGTAAGACGTGAAGCGCCCTGCCTCCTACTCTTTACATTTTAGGCTTTATTCCTGACGGCTGACCGCCAGAAGCTTCCGGCTAAACACTGCTTCAACCTTTATAATAAAGGATCCGTTGGCAGTTCTCGCAGGTCATGAGCCTCTCGTTTCGACGTACCTCGTTGTAGGCCTGGGGGGGCAGGGCGACGTAGCAGCCGCTGCAAGAGGCCACCGTCTCCTCCCGGTCTTCGGAGCTGCCCAAGGCCTTCACTTTCCGCCGCTCTACCTTGACCTCGGCCACGGCGAGGCCGCCCCGGCTCTTCAAGAGGCGGGTGTACGTCTGATAGAGGGAAGCGGCAACGGCTCGGGCCCGAGCCTGCCGGGTTCGCTGGAGGGCGACTAAGTCGCCCTCCAGGGCCATCAGCTCCGCTTCTTTGGTCGCCCTGGCCCGTTGAAACTCCGCCTCCTCGCGCTTGAATTCCGCCTCAGCAGCCTTGAGGATCCTGCCCGCTTCCTCGATTTTATCGAAAAGGATCAGGATCTCCTCCTCCAAAACGGAGATCTTCTCCCTGTGAACCTCGATCTCTTTGAGGACGGCCGTGTACTCCTCATTTTTCTTCACCTCGAAGAGGCGGGCCTGTCGCTTCTTCAGGTTCTGGGTAAGATCCTCCAGCACCCGCTCCTTATCCCGTCGTTCCTTCTGCAGCATATCGGCCTGGGTCTTGGCCTTGTCTAAGGCGGCCTTCGCCCGTTTTAAGTCCTCCTCCAATGATTGGATCTGGGCAGGGATCGCCTTCGCCGCCACGTCCTTCTTCCCAATGACGAGATCAAGCTGCTGGAGCTGGATGAGCTGTTCGAGTCCCTCCCACATACGGCTTTCGCTCCGCGAAATAACGCTGAGATGATAAGGAGCCCGCAAAATCCATCCGCTTCAGAAACCTAGCACATTTAGCCTTGCAAGACAAGGCAAATGGTGGGCCCAGCCAGGGAGGTGGCGTAAGAGGGTCCTGAGCGCTCGGCCTTCTTCAGTTTCGCGAAGGGCTAGTCGGAGGAGCTCTAGAAAGTCCCCTTGCTCCTCCGCCCAGGGCCTCGCACGGGCGAAGGCATCCAGGAGGGCGACGCGGAGGGCATAGGCGTCCACCTCCTCTCCACTGTCGAGGATCTGGGGAAGGGCGTACACCTTGGTCTCCTGGATAAAGGCCTTGACCAGCTCCGGGACATCATCGTTGATCGGGTCGCCTCGCTTGGCCTTTTCCCGGACAAGGGTCGAGGAGAGGTGCTGAACGGTCTCCGGGAGTTCCAGAGGGAGGACCTTCTCACGGAAGGGGCGGTTCTCGGGGCGCTGGAGAAACGCTTGGAGGTCCCGTCGCCCCTTGCCGCTCCGGCTCCCGACGACCAGGAAGGCCCACTCGAAGAGCGCTCGTAAGGCGGCGTCGCGATCGTCGTAGTAGCGGGGATCGAAGATCTGAAGGACCTTGTCAAAGCCGACGACGAAGAAGAGCTGGGCGGAGGGGAATCGCCGATGGAGGCCTTTCGCCTGCTCAACGTAGAGGCCCTTGTTCGTGAGGACAACCCCGAGATCCAGATGATCCTTAGCCATCAGCAGGAGCAGCAGAAGCCGGTCTTCGAGGCACGCCCCCGTGATGGTCTCCTTGTCGATGGTCGCTTTGCTTATGGTGAACAAGAGTTCGTGAAGCTCATAGGTGGCCATGCTTCGGAGGGCCAGGTCGAGATGGGCGTTGGTAAAGGGGTTAAAGGCCCCAGGGAGGATGCCCAGGCGATCGGGCGTTGGTCGGGAAGGGTCCCGGAACACCAAGATGAGATCGGGAGGGCCTTTAGGATCAAGGCCTTGGATCAGATCCCGGAGGGTGAGGAGGGTCTTGAGGTCGTAGAACGCATCCCTCATATTGCCTCCATGGTACCTGTCCAGGCCAGAGGTGGTCAAGGATTTGGGGACTGGGCACTTTTGAGATTTTGAGATTTTGAGATGACATGGTAAAAAGAAGGGAGCGGGCCTTCCCCTGAACGAAGCGGTGCAAGCGAAAGTGTCACCCAAATTCTGCGCCCCTTGGAAGGAGGAGTGATCGAAGGGGGGATGGAAACGGTGGAGGTGACCTTCCTCGGCTACGGGGATGCCTTCGGAAGCGGGGGGAGGAGGTGCTGAGGAAGCTGGACGCGGTCCCCCTGGAGGTCACCAGGGACGGATTCACAGTGGAGCTTTAGGCGTTAGCGCTTCGGCTCGGAGTGTACCACTTCCACGATGTAGTCGGTCACCCTCGCAACTGCCTTTCCTTTCACCTCCACGAACTCCAGGTCAAAGTCCGCAGCCTGCTTCGGCCCGATTTCCCAAAGCTCGTCTGTTGCCGTTCCGAGGAGGGTTCCATCCTTGTCGTACACCTTCCCCTCGATCCTGACCTTGACCAGGGTGACATCCGAGGTGTTCTCGGCTATCCCGGGCAGGTGGTAGTGCTTCATGGCGCAGAGGTACTTCGGCTTTGGACTGAGTTTCACCATCGCTTTATAGTCCTGGCCGACGGAGGCAAAAGGGGAGGCGAGGATGGCCATCAAGAGGATGGAACAGGCGAGAGGCTTCTTCACAGCTTCCCTCCTTTCGATCTTGTCTGGTTTGTTTCTTTCCCTTCCCTTTTTACCCTGACCACCCATTGCCCGCCCCGGATCGGCCCCCCGTTCACCAACGAGGCGACCTCCTCGTAGGCTTCCAGGGTGACATGGGCCGGGGCGTGCAGGTCGGCCGGATCATCATGGTCA
>JACQHM010000277.1 GCA_016199025.1 Candidatus Methylomirabilota bacterium
AGCAGATCAAGCTGGTGGACGCCACCCCGATCATCCTCCCCACGACCGAGGCGAACGGTTTCAGGGTCTCGAGGGAGGATCTAGAGCAGGCCCTCTCGCCCCGGACGAAGGCCCTCCTCCTGAACACCCCTTCAAACCCTACGGGCGTGGTCCTCGATAAAAACGACCTTCAGGCTATTGCCGCCCTGGCCGTCGAGCGGAACCTCTACGTCATCTCCGATGAGGCCTACGAGACCTTGACCTATGATGGAGTGCGGCATCTGAGTATTGCCTCGCTGGGGGAGGCGATCAAGGCGAGGACCATACTGGTCAATACCCTCTCAAAGGCGTATGCGATGACGGGCTGGAGGATCGGGTATGCCGCTGGTCCAAAGGAGCTGATCAGGGCTATCATCGATCTCCAAAGTCAGACCGCCAACCCGACCTCTTTCGCCCAGAAAGGGGCTATCGAGGCCCTCATCGGCCCCCAGGCCCCGGTGGTGGCGATGCGGGAGGAGTTCGCCAGAAGGAGGAAGTCCATCCTGGAGAGGCTGGACAAGATCCCAGACCTTCGCTACGTGAAGCCTTTCGGCGCCTTCTACGTCTTCCTGAACATTTCTGCCTACTTCGGCCGCCGTTTCCAGAATCGCGTCATCCTCAACTCAACAGACATGGCGGCCTATCTCCTGGATGAGGCGAAGGTTGCCTTAGTGCCTGGAAAAGACTTCGGGAGCGATGCCCACATCCGTCTCTCGTATGCCCTCTCCATCGAGCAGCTTGCCAAGGGGCTGGACCGGATCGAGGAGGCTCTCATGAAGCTCCGGTAAGTCGTAACCAGATCCTCTCTTACGCCTTCCATGAATTGGAAAACACGCACTTTGGGCTTGATCTCCCAAGGAGCGGATGGTAAGATCCAGACCTATCAGGTGGCCAGTGGGGTGACCGTCGGTTACGAGGGTGAAGTGGCGTGCCACTGGTATGATTGAGGGGAACCCCGATGCCCAAGTTGAAGATCATCACCTACGGGTGCCAGGCGAACGAATTGGATTCGGAACGGATCGCGGGGATCTTAGAGGGGGTCGGGTATACCCTGACCGGGGATGAGGAGGAGGCCGACCTTATCCTGGTCAATACCTGTAGCATTCGTGAGAAGGCGGAACAAAAGGTTTTCAGCCGGTTAGGTCAACTGGCTGTCCTGAAGCAGTCAAAGCCGGGGCTGAAGCTCGGGCTGTGCGGCTGCCTCGCCCAGCGTGAGGGAAACGCCCTTTTGAAGCGGTTCAACTCCCTCGATCTTGTCGTCGGGACAGGATCCTATCCAAGCCTCCCTGAGCTTCTCAGGAAGACGGAGCGGGCGGCGGCCTGTTCCTTCCCGCAAGAGGCGCAGCAGTGGCCGAAGCTCAAGCGCAGGAGTCGGATCAAGGCCTGGGTAGGTATCATGGACGGCTGCGACAACTTCTGTGCCTTCTGCGTCGTCCCCTATACCAGGGGTCGCGAACGGAGCCGTCCCCCGGAGGATATCTTGAAGGAAGTCGAGGAGCTTTACCTTCAAGGCTATCAAGAGATCACCCTCCTTGGACAGACGGTCAACTCATATGGGAAGAAACTGAAGCCCCCCGTGAGCTTCGCTGAGCTCCTCCGGAGGATCGACGAGAAGGTCCATGGCCGGATCCGGGTCCGGTTCACCAGCTCCTTCCCCAAAGATGTGACGGTGGAACTGGCGTCCGCCATGGCCGAGCTGTCCAGCGTCTGCGAACACATCCATCTCCCGGTTCAGTCCGGCTCAACGGGCATCCTTCAGGCCATGGCTCGGGGTTACACCCGGGAGGAGTATCTGGAGAAAATCAAGCTCCTCCGGTCCAAGGTTCCTGGGATCGCTATCACGACGGATCTTATCGTGGGTTTCCCCGGCGAGACCAAAGAGGACTTCCAAGAAACCTTAAGCTTGATGGAGGAAGTCGGGTTCGACGGGATCTTCGCCTTCCGCTATTCCCAACGCCCCAATACGCCGGCCTGCACCTTCTCTGATCAAGTCCCCGAGGAAGTCAAGGCAAACCGCCTCCACCGGCTCTTCGAGGCGGCAGACCGGATCTCGCTGACAAAGAACAAGGCCTGGATTGGGCGGGCGGTGGAGGTCCTGATCGATACCGAGGACAGAAAGGTCAAGGAAGGAGGTCTCCTCTCTGGCCGAACGCGGGAGAACAAGATCATTCACTTCAAAGGGGTGGGGAACAAAGAGGGAGATCGGGTCATGGTCCTGATCGAGGAGGCCACGCCTCACTATCTCAGAGGCTCCCTGGTGGTAAACCCCTCAAGCATCAGATGAGGAGGTCCTATGAAACGGTTCAATCTAGGGAAGGGTTCGCCGAAGGGCTCTGGGGAGGGGGGCGGCTCTCCTGGGGAGCGGCAGGGACCTAGGAAGAGCATCCTCATTACCGGGCTCGTCGTGATGGTGTTGGCAATTGGCTACTTTATCGTCACCTATTTCGTCCCCCTAGGAGGTGAGCAATCCAAGACGGCGCCTCCCCCCAGGGGTGCTCTTCAAAGCCTGCCGCAGCCACAGATTCCTTCTCCACTTCCTCCTGCTCCAGCGCCTCCTCCGGAGGTGACCAAGCTGGAGCCTCCCTCCCAGGAGAAGCCAGAGGCCCAGCCTCCTAAGGCTGAGGAGACGGTTGCTGCGTCCAAGGCCGGTCCCCGTTACACACTCCAGGTGGGGGCGATGATCCATCGCCGGAGCGCGATGGAACTGCAAAGGAGGCTCCAACACCTTGGCTATCCAGCCCACATCAGGAAAGGGACGTCTCCCAAGACCAGGTACATGGTGTACATTGGTGAAGCCTCCTTGATGCACGAGGCCGAGGCCACCGTCCGCCGTCTTCAGCGGGGTGGGTTCCCGGCAAGGGTGGTCTCTACAAAAGGGGGGTTCCTAGCTGGGATAGGAGACTTTCTCGCCTTAGACGAGGCCATCGACCTCGCCCACGAGCTTCAAAAGAAACACCACACACCAAAGATCGTGGACCGCCGAGTGTTGACCACGTTCCACCAAGTGAGGGTTGGCTCCTTCGACAACAAAGCTGAAGCCTTGACGGTAGGAAGAGAGCTTAGAGGTCGAGGATTTGATAATTTTGTCGTGAAGGATTAATATTTTACTTGACTGTTTCCCTCATGGCTGTTAGTTTTTGTTTCGTAGAGAGGCGTTGGCTTCTCTTCGAGGAGGTAGTCGGATGACAAAGGCGGACCTCGCTTCCCTGGTGGCGGAGAAGGGCCTCATGAAGAAGCAGGCGATGGACGCGGTAGAGATGGCCTTTGAAATCATCAAGGATGCCTTGAAGCGTAAAGAGAAGGTCCAATTGGTCGGCTTCGGTGCCTTTGAGGTCCGCGCCAAGCGGGCGCGGAAGGGCAGGAATCCCCAGACAGGCTCTGAGATTACGATCGCCGCCAGGACGGTTCTGAAATTCAAACCGGGCAAGGCCTTGTTCGAGATCGTGAACTCGGGGGCTTAAAGGTCCCATGACCGGCCGAAGGAAGAGGGAGGGAAAACCTTCCTTATCTCGAAGGAAAGGGGTCACTATAGGGGAAGGGGATACTTCCCCTGTGATCCCTGACAAGCTTTTCTTCAGGATCGGGGAAGTTGCCCGGCTCACCGGGGTTCGGCCATATGTCCTCAGATATTGGCAGTCGGAGTTCAGTGTCCTAACGCCTCAGAAGAGTCCCACTGGCCAACGGCTGTATCGAAGGGAGGATCTCCTCACCATTTTGCGCATTAAAGACCTTCTCTATCGGGAAGGATACACTATCGCAGGTGCCAAGAAGCGACTAGCGGAAGAGCGGATGGTGGCAAGCCCTGGGGCCGCCGATGTCCTGAAGAGGATCAAGGAAGAGCTTCTCGCCATCTCGTCGGTTCTGAGCCGGTGAGATCCGAATGTAAAGTGAGGATCGTTATCCGAGTCGGGGCGTGGCGCAGCCTGGTAGCGCACTGGCATGGGGGGCCAGGGG
>JACQHM010000285.1 GCA_016199025.1 Candidatus Methylomirabilota bacterium
CGGCTCATCCTGCGTCACCCTGGTGATGGTGAGGGTCACCTGGTCGTGGTCCGGATCGCTCACCCCCACGATCCCCACCGGCAGCAACTTGTGGTCCGGGGGCCACAGGCGGGCGGGACTGGCCTGGGCCAGGTCACAGGCAGGCGGATCGTTGAGGTTTTGCACGGTAATGACGACCTCATCAGGGAGACTATCAGCCAACCCATCGTTCACGACAAGCTGGAACACGAGTGTTGTCCCACCCGGGCCCACCAGGGGGGCCGTGAAGGTGGGGATGGAGCTGGTGGCATCCGACAACGGGACGGCTGGCCCACTGACCTGACTCCAGGTGTAGGTCATCGCATCTCCATCGGGGTCGTTGCTCCCGGTCCCGTTCAGCGTCACCAAACTCCCTTCGTTCTTCGTCTGATCGTCCCCGGCATCGGCGACCGGCGGGTGGTTCACGTTCTTCACGTGAATGTTCACCACATCCGGCTCGCTGGTCAGTTCCCCATCACTCACGGTCAGCTCGAAGGTGAGGGTGGCCCCTCCCGCCGGGACGCTCGGGGCGATAAAGGTCGGATGGACCGGATCGGTCAGGTCCAGGGAAACAGGGGGACCGGCGATCTGCGTCCAATGATACGTCAGGGGATCACCGCCTGGATCGTGGCTCCCAGAGCCGTTCAAGATGACCAGCTCCCCCTCATTCACCGTCTGGTCATCTCCCGCGTTGGCCACAGGGGAACCCACCGCGGGGCCCATCCAGAGGCCGAGCGCGCCAGGCGATCTCCCGACGGGTATCGTGGTCACGAGGGCGTGGGTGGTGGCGTCGATCACAGAGACAGTGGCGAGGCCGGCGTTCGATACATAGACCCGCGTGCCTGACGGGTGTACGGCCACGCCTCTAGGACCACCCGCCATCGGCACCGTGGTGACCTTGTAAGTGGCGGTGTCGATAACGGATATGCTGTTACTACCTTCATAGTGGTTCGCCACATAGACCTTAGTTCCATCCGGGTGCGCCGCCAAGCCATCGGGTCTACCCCCTACCGCCACTGTGTCAGTGACAGTGTTGGTGGCGGTATCAATCACCGAGACGGTGCCACTGCTAAGGTTGTCTTGGTCAAAGTTAGCGACGTAGGCGAAGGGCTGAGCCTCCGCTAGGCTCAAGCCCATGCCTGCGAAGATACCCCCCCCCCAACAGCGTTGCGATCATCACAGAAAGCAAGCGAGCGACTTTCGTGCCTACCATCTTCCCCTCTCCTGGGACGCTGGGTCCCTGTGCATTGGTCCCACTGCTTGAACGCCTTTCCACACCCTCACCCCTCAGTTACATACCCCCCCTCCTTCATCCTCCCCCGCAAAGGGGGGAGGAGATACGAAGGGACGAAGAAGGCCCTGCGGGTATAGAGAATCCCGCAGGGCCTTCTTTAGATCCAACTGGAAGGAAGAGAGCGCCTTTGACCTGTCTTCACCCCTCCGGCATGGGCCGGGTCCTCCTCTACAGCAAGCCTTCAGCGATCAGCCATCAGCCATCAGAAAGACCGTGGAAAAACAGTTGAGAGGTGTCATTGCGAGCAAAGCGAAGCAATCTCGTCTTTCGTGCGATTGCTTCGGCGCAAGAGACGCGCCTCGCCCTGACAAAAAGGGTATCCGGTGAACGGTTACCCGCCTTTTACTCTACCCTTCCGCCTTCTGTCAAGCAGTTTTTACGCTGGCCAGACAATTTAAGCTAGGCCTGCATGAGGTGCCAGGGCTCCCCAGAAATCCCCCCACCCCCCCTTTGAGAAAGGGGAACGGGGGGATTTCACTTTCATGGAGTGGCCTCGTGGGTTGTCACCATGCGCGGTGAAGGTCAGGACCATTCAGTGCTCCGCAACCCCAGGATGCCCCTTTCCTCATTAATGTACGCTGCTGGCTCTTGGATCAACGTGATGGCTCTTCTAAAACGATCCCTCAGGTCTTTGCCATTTCACCAACTTCTGTGGAGGCAATGGGCAATTCATGCGACCTTTAGTGCTCTGATCACTTCGATCACTTCCCGATGCCGCTCATCAGCCCGCTCATCCATTCGTTCTAACAATTGGCTGAAATGCTTAGTGAGTTCGGCGAAGTGTTTCGTCATGCGCTCTTCCATGCGCTCTTCCATGCTGCGGATCAGATCCCGTGTCGCTTCTCCATTCTTCCGAGCAGCGTACGTAAGAAAGGCACCTAGGATCGAGGCAAAAAGTCCGGCGGAACTTAAAGCCACCCCCAGAAATTCCCAGAAGGTCATCTTGTCCTCCTTATCCACGGCGCTCCGTGTGGATCGTCACACGCACCTTACCGGGACGGACCAGCCGCCGAACAGAGGCGTTCAGGAACTCGACACTGACTGGCTCCCCCTCCTCGCCATAACTCACGATCACACCCCCAGGTTCCTCAACCGCATCCACTGGAGGCTCGTCACGGAGGATCAGGAGGAGAACATCCGCCTCAGGGTCATACCGAATGTGCATTCTGCTACTCCTTCCAGTATTTCTCCACTCTGCTTGTCCAATACACCGTTACAATGGATGAATCTGTTCTTTCTTGTCAAGGAAAATGTCATCGGAGTACCATTGCCCCACCTCGCCAGGTGGAGGTATAATACTCACAAACCCAGGGGAGGTGCTCATGACGCCCCTTGTTGTTGCGAAGGATCTCACCAAGCGCTTCGGGAGCTTCACTGCCGTTGATCATCTCTCCTTCGACGTCGGGGAAGCCGAATGCTTCGGGTTTCTGGGGCCGAACGGGGCTGGGAAGACGACGACGATCAGGATGCTCTACGGCCTTTGCACTCCCACAGAAGGGGAGCTTTCCGTGGCAGGCCTGGACGTCCCGACGAGGCTTCGAGAGGTGAAAAGGCTCCTCGGCGTCATCCCCCAGGAAAACAATCTGGACCCGGACTTGACCGTCCTGGAGAACCTTTTGGCCTATGCCCGTTATTTTGACCTTCCCCGAGAGGAGGCCAAACGTCGGGTCGCCGAACTCCTCCGGTTCGTCGAGCTGGACCAGCGCGCGGACAGCCGGATCGAAGAGCTTTCCTTCGGGATGAAACGACGCCTCGTCATCGCCAGGGGCCTCCTCCATCGTCCGAAGGTTTTGGTCCTGGACGAGCCCACCACC
>JACQHM010000281.1 GCA_016199025.1 Candidatus Methylomirabilota bacterium
CTGGTTCTTCGCGGACCTGGCCGGGATCGAGACGGTCCAGATCCTCCAGTATGCCGCCAGGGCCATCGAGCTGGCCCAGCCTTTCACCAGGAGGGATCTGGAAGCCTTCCTCCTGGATGAGCTGGAGAAGGCCAAAAGCAACGGAGCCGGGAACGGGAGGCGGGTCTGGGAGCTTCAGGTGAAGTCCGCCCAGGTGGGGATCGATCGGGCCGTGGCCTCTTACGCCATCCTTTCCCTTTCCCGCCCATGGCCTGAGCCTGGCATAATCTATACCTTTCAGGTCACCCGTCTCTTAGAGGAGCGGATCCCTTTCGACGATGCGGATCTCCTCTTGGGAGGGCTCCATTTCCGTTCGACGATCACCGGCGAGGAGGATCAGCGGGCCTTCGCCCTCCTCCCTACGGGGGTCAAGGTCTCCTGTGCCGTGTTCCCCTGGGTGAAGGAGGCCTGGCGGGGGCTCGTTGAAGAGGCTAAGGAGAAGGCGAAGGGGGGAATCGAGGGGTTCTTCGCCAGGCTTCAGCAAGAGGGGGCCGAGCTCTTCTCACTTGGGGATCTCTTCCCGGAAGAGCGCAGGGATTACTTGAGTGCCCTCCTTAAGACGCGGGGGGGGATGATCGCCGAGCGGTACCTCGCCATCTACCGGGAGAACCTGGACCTGATGGAAGCCCTCCGGGAGGCTAAGCTTCCCCTTCCTGCCGGGCTGAAGGCCGCTCTGGAGTTTGCCCTGAACGTTCAGGTACGGGAGGCCCTTCGACAGTTGACCAGCACCCCCGCTGAAGGGGCAAAAACCCTCCTCCGGGTGGCCCAGGAAGCCCAACGGTTCGACCTTGAGCTAGACTTTCGGGAGGCCTCCGTTGCCTTCGCCGGCGTCCTCACGGAGGGGATAGCGGGTCTGGCCCAGGCTATGGACGAGGCAAGGGGCCAGGAGCTTCTCGAGTTCCTGAAAGCGGGTCAGAAGCTGAAGTTCCCTCTGGATTTGGCCGGGCCTCAGAACCTGATGATGGGGATCCTGGAACGGGGCCTCCCGCCCCTCCTGGACAAGGTTACGAAAGAAGGGGATCAAGAGGCGTATCGCTTGGTCTCAAGGATGCTTCAACTGGCGGAGCGTTTAAACTTCAATGTGCGAGAGGAAAGGAAACAGCTTGAACCGTTCGAAACACGATTGGCGGCGGACCCCACCCTCTGGCCTTAGGACGTGGAGTCTTCGATGATCAAAGAGGGGAGGCCCAACGGAGCTCTCCAGGAGAAGCAGCAGAAGAGGGGGCAATGGAAGAAATGGGTTCGCCTCATCGGTGGATGGGGTTTGATCCTCGGAGGTCTCGTAGGCCTTTTCCTCCCGTTCCTCCAAGGGATTGCCTTGATCGTGGCCGGATTGGCCCTCTTAAGTAGGGATGCCCCCTGGGCCAGGCGATGCATGGAACGGATCAAGGCCTGGGCAAGGAAGCTTAAAGGATAATTGCGGATTGCCGATTTCGGATTTGAGATTGAAAGACGGGTGCATACTTCGCTAATCTGAAACCCACAATCCCAAATCCACAATGACGAATGAGGAGGAGCCGCTCACAAGATGAAAACGTTCAGGACGACTATCAGGGTTAAATTTTTGGCAGGGTTCTTCGTGCTCCTGCCGATCGTGATCACCCTCTACTTTGCGTGGGAGTTTTTCAGCTTCGTCGATGGGTTTTTTTCCCCTATCTACGAGGGGATTATGGGCTTCCCCGTCCCAGGCTTGGGGTTCCTCACGGCCATGCTGATCATCTTCCTAGTGGGGCTCATCGCGACCAACGTGGCTGGAAAACGGGTGTTGCAATGGGGCGAGATCCTCTTCCTCCGGATCCCTATCTTTAAGCACATCTACTCCGCCATTAAACAACTCCTGAACGCTTTCTCCCCTGACAACCAGGTAGCCTTTAAGGAGTTCGTCATCGTGGAGCACCCCCGGAAGGGGGAATATGCCTTCGGCTTCTTGACCGGCGAGGTTTTCCTCGAACGCAACGGTGTCAGGGAGGCCCTCTTCGCCGTCTACGTCCCCACGAACCATCTCTATCTTGGGGACATTGTGCTCTTCAAGCGTGAGGAGGTGATCCGTCCCCGCCTCTCGATCCAGGAGGGGATTCAAATCATCCTGTCTGGGGGAACGGCAGTTCCGAAGGTTCTGGCGATCTACAGCCCCTCCCTCGCCGGGGCAGAAGCGATTAGGGGATCGTAAGCCCCGGCTTCCCACCGGGGTTCCCCAAGGAGGAGGAGATGGAGGTTGTACCGGAAACCCCTTGGATGGAGATGGTCCTCATCTTCGTCCTGATCCTTGTGAACGGCTTCTTCGCCGGCTCGGAGATCGCCCTCGTCTCCGCCAGGAGGAGCCGGGTCCAACAGCTCTCCGAGGAAGGAAACGCCAGGGCCAGGCTCGTCAAGAAGCTCCAGGGGGAGCCCGAGCGCTTCTTCGCCACGGTCCAGATCGGGGTGACCTTCGTCGGCACCCTCGCCTCGGCAGTGGGCGGCGTGGCCGCAGTGGAGACGATCAGGCCCCTGATCCAGCAGATCCCCTGGAGGCCGATCCAGGCCGCCAGCGGAACCATCGCGTTAGGATTGGTGGTGCTGGTCATCACCTACCTCTCCCTTATCTTCGGCGAGCTGGTCCCGAAGTCCCTGGCCCATCGGTACCCGGAGCAGATCGCCCTCTCGGTTGCCAGGCCCATCGATAGTTTCTCCCGCTTCTCCACGGCCCTGGTGCGGGTCCTCACGTCCAGCACCAATACCATCCTCCGGCTTCTCCGGGTCGGCCCCCAGCCGGAGGGCTCTTCGATGACCGAGGAGGAGCTGAAACTCATCATCCGGGAGGGAAGGGAGAAAGGGATCTTCGACCAGGCAGAGCAGGAGTTGATCCATAGTGTCTTCGAGTTCACCGAGGCTTCAGTGAAGAAGGTTATGGTGCCACGTCCTCGGATCCATGCCATCCCCATCGATGCCTCTCCCGAGGAGGTCCTGGAGCAGATGATGGAGACGGGACATTCCCGCTACCCTGTCTACGGCGAGGGGCTGGACGACATCCGGGGCATCGTCCACCAAAAGGATGTCCTGAAGCGCTTGGCAGAGAAGAAGCCCCTTGTCCTGGTCGAGATCCTCCACCCCGCCCTCTTCGTCCCGGAGACAATGCCTGTGAGCCGGCTCTTGAAGGAGCTCCAGCGGCGGCGGATGGGGATGGCCCTGGTCGTGGACGAGTACGGCGGGATCGAGGGCTTAGCCACCGTCGAGGACTTGATCGAGGAGATCGTCGGCGAGATCCGGGATGAGTCCGAGACAGGGGCGAGGCCGGTGGAACGGCTCCGGGATGGTTCACTGATTGTGGATGCTTCCATCAGCATCAGGGATCTTGTGAGCGAGCATGGCCTTTCCCTTCCCGAGTCGCCGGAATACGAGACATTGGCCGGCTTTGTCCTCTCCCAATTGCAGCAGATCCCGAGGGGCGGTGAGATCATTTACTACCAGGACTATAAGCTCACCGTGGTGGACATGGACGGCCGAAGGATCGCCAAGGTCAAGGTGGAGCGGCATCCCAAATAGTCTCACGTTATAAGGAGGGAGGGAGGATGGGGTTGTATCGGGTCAAGGTCTTCCACTGGATGGTGCTTCTTCTTCTGCTTATGGCCAACGTGGGGTGTGTCGCAGCAAAAGAAGGTCTCCTGGGTGTCTGGGATCCTGTTCAGTTTGCCGCTGCCGCCATCAAGGAGGCCGAAGCGTCTGTGGAGGCGGCGAAGGCGGCAGGGGCTGGGGAGGTGCCGTCAGCGCGCTACGAACTCGCCAGCGCTGAGGCCTACCTTTCGCTGGCTAGGGACGAGTTCGGACATCCCGATTGGTCCGGTACCCAGCGCTATGCAAAGGTGGCCAAGGAGAAAGCCGAACGGGCCCTAGCTTTGGCCAAAGGGAGGTAAGCAGAGATGACTCGACGGCTGGGTTTTATCACAGGCTTGCTTGTGGTGGTTACCCTAATGGCGGGATGCACCTCCTTAGGTAGCTATCGAGGACGGATCGAGGCAGCCCGGGCATCCCTGAAGGAAGCCAAGATGGCAGGGGCGAAGGAGACTGCTCCCGATGAGTATGCCAAGGCCGAGGCCTGTCTGGAAGGGGCGTGGCACTCGGCAACGACATTCTGTCATGATGCAAGGGTGGAACGCTACCTCCAGTGCGCTGAGCAAAACGTGAAGCTCGCGCTACGGAAGGCCAAGGGGATGGAACTGGCCAAGCCAGTGGCTCCTCCAGTGCCAGGGGTGGGGCCGGCGGGGCCGGGACTGCCGCCGGAGGTGAGCCCGCCGCCGGTCGTGGAGGGGCCGCCCGC
>JACQHM010000282.1 GCA_016199025.1 Candidatus Methylomirabilota bacterium
CGATCTCCTTCTTCTCCCCCTCGAGCTTCTCCAGCTCCTTCTCCCGTTGGCGTTGGTAATGGTCGTAGAGGCGGGCCCTCAGCACCTTCATCGCCAACACCCGGTTTTTGTGCTGGGAGCGCTCGTTTTGGCAGGAAACTACGATCCCCGTCGGAAAGTGGGTGATCCGCACCGCCGAATCGGTGACGTTGACATGTTGGCCCCCATGGCCGCTCGACCGGAAGGTCTCAATCCGGAGATCCTTGTCGTCGACCTGGACCTCGATCTCCCTCACCTCGGGGTAGGCGAAGACCGATGTAAAGGAGGTATGACGGCGCTTGGCCGCGTCGAAGGGGGAGATCCGGACCAGGCGATGGACGCCGATCTCCGCTTTCAGGTAGCCGTAGGCGTAGGCACCGCTTACCTCCACGGTGACGTTCTTGATCCCCGCCTCCTCGCCTGGTAGGATGTCCAGGATTTCAGCCTTGTAGCCCTTCCGCTCGGCCCACCGAAGATACATCCTGAGGAGCATCTCAGCCCAATCCTGAGACTCGACCCCACCGGCGCCGGGGTTGATGCTCAAGATGGCGTTCCCCCGGTCGTACTCCCCCCCCAAGACCGTCCGAAGCTCTAAGGCCCGGAGTCTGGCCTCTAAGGAGCGGACACCCTCCTTAAGCTCCTTGTAGCTCTCGACATCCTCCTGCTCCTTTAAAAGGGCGAGAAACAGCTCCTGATCTTCCAGCTCCCTCTCAAGCGCCTCGTGGGTATCGACCACTTCCCGAAGATCGCTTTGCTCCTTTAAGAGACGGTGGGCCCGCTCAGGATCAGTCCAAAGATCCTGGGCCTGGACGAGGGTCTCTAGCTCCTGGAGGTGCTTCCTTTTCCCATCGACGTCAAAGATAGCTCCCGAGGCCGGCTAGCTTCTTCCTCAGCTCCTCGATCCTTCGACTCAACTCTGGATCCATCACCTCTCCTCCCACGAATCAAGGTCTCAAGCCCGGTTCTCGAAGCTTAATGATGCAATCGACAAGCCAACAGTTTCAGCAGGCTGGCTCTTTCCCCGGCCAGGGCGGCCAGGGCGAAGGCGACGCAAACCCAAGCGAAGAGATCGCCGTGGCGGGTATAAAAGGTTGTCCCTTTCTTCAGGGAGATCCCACCCACTAAGACCGCCGCTACGAAGAGATCGGTCTTCTGGACGATCCTTCCTGACGGGTTGATGATGGCCGTCACCCCTGTGTTCGCCGCTCGGATGACATAGACCTGGTTTTCCACGGCGCGGAAGGCCGCCATGGCGAGATGCTGGTAGGGGGCCGACGACCTCCCGAACCAGGCATCGTTCGTGATGTTCACCAAGAAGTCGGCGCCCCTGTTCACATATTGACGAACCTGATTGGGGAAGATGGCCTCGTAGCAGATCGTGACGCCGAAGCGCCCCTTGGGAAGGGAAAAGATCGTGTAGCGTTCGCCGCCGCTGAAGTCGCCGATCCCCTCGGCCATCCTCTGGACGAAAAAGAGGAGCCTCTTCAAGGGGACATACTCCCCAAAGGGAACCATGTGGATTTTATCGTACTTCTCAGTGATCTGCCCATCCGGGGAGATCAAGAAGGCACTGTTGAAGTACCGCTCCTCGTCACCCCTCTCCCGATCGGGACTCCCCACGAGGAGGAAAGCCTTGGCCTTCGACGCCATGTCCAACACCACCCTCGATAGCCCGGGCTCCCATCGGAGGAAAAAGGGAACCGCCGTCTCAGGCCAGACGATGAGGGCCGCACCTTCTTCCGCAGCCTTCAGCGTCAGCCGGTGGTAGGTCTCCAGGGTTGTCGTCTGGTAGACAGGATCCCATTTGACGCCCTGGTCGATGTTCCCCTGGAGGAGGGCCACCTGGAGATCCTTGTCCCCCATCGACTCGGCGAAACCCGTGGCCGTCGAATAGGTGAAGGCACCCCCTCCCAAGAGGAGGATCAGGAAAAGCGGGACCAGGGCCCGCCCCCGGCGGAAGGGGGAACGGATGACGGAGGCGATCGAGGCATTGACAGCGGCCACCAAAAAGGAGATACCGTAGACACCGGTGAATGAGGCGATCTGAATCAAGGAGAGGGATTTGTATTGAGAGTACCCCAAGAGGTTCCATGGGAAGCCGGTCAGGGCATAGGTCCTCACATACTCTAAGGCCACCCAAGCCGTCGAGAAGAAGAGAACCTGAAAGAGGCTGGGGCGGTCCTTCACCTTGGCAACGAGGAAGCCAAAGGACGCGAAGTAGAGGGCAAGATAAAACGCCAGGGACAGAAGGATGAGAAGGCTGAAAAGGGGAGACAGGCCACCGTAGACGGTCATCGTGTACGTCACCCAAGAGAGGCTCCCCAGATAGAAGACAGAACCGGCAGCGAGGCCAAGGAAGAAGGCCCTCCACGGGGAGGCGCTCTGGAGGGCGAGGAGAAGCGGGACAAGGGCGACGAAGGCCAGAAAGCCGAGGTCCCACTTGGGGAAAGCCAGAACAAGCAGGATGCCGGATGAGCCCGCCATCGCCAGTTGGCGCACCAGGTTTGTCCGCTCGATGCTTCGCACTCTCTCAGCAACCAGCTCCATAAGTCCTGACGATTCTGGATGCTCGATGTTGGATGCTGGATGTTCGAGGACCCCAAGACCCAACATCGAACATCCAACATCCCATACGCTAGCCCTTGGCCAGCGTAAGGTAGAGATACAACGCAGGGCACGCGAAGAGGAGGCTGTCAATCACGTCTAGAAGCCCCCCATGGCCTGGGATGAGAGCCCCTGAATCTTTAACCCCCATGCTCCTCTTCAGCATGGACTCGACCAGGTCCCCCACCTGTCCGAGCAAGCCAAGGGCAAATCCCAAGCCAAGGGCCTCGGCGAAACCTAAACCCCTCACGATCCACCCTCTCGCGACCAAGGAGGCACCCAGGCTTGCGGCTATCCCTCCTAAGAGCCCCTCTAGCGTCTTGTTGGGGCTGATGGCAGGGGAGAGCTTTCGCCGGCCGAAGAAGCTTCCGACGTAGAGGGCCCCGGTATCACCGATCCATGCAATCAGCATGACATAAAGGATATAGCTCTTTCCCTCCGGCATGACCCTAAGAAGGGAGGCAAAGCTCAAAAGGCCGGCGACGTAGAGGACCCCAAAGATGGTCACTGCTGCCCGCTCCAGGGCCGCCTTGGGATCTTCCGTGAACAGCAGGACGGTCAAGGTAAGGATCACAAAGCTTCCAAGGACAACAGCCTCCTGCCCTTCACCCCTGATGGCCACAGCCGTGTGAAATCCCAGACCACCTACGATCCCAAGAATCTTCAAGACCTTCAGCCCCATTGCTTGGGCCATGGCGTAGAACTCATAGAGGCCCAGGACCAGGGCCACGCTCATCAGGAGGAAGAAATGAAAGGGGGTGCCAAGGATGATAAGGAGGATGAGGGGAGGGATGAGGAGGCCTGCGCTGAGAATCCGTTGAAGGTGCATCCTTCTAAAACTCCATAATCTCCCTCTCTTTTTTGGCGAGAAGGTCGTCGATTTCCTTGATAAAGCGGTCGGTTAAATTCTGGATCTCCTCCATAGCCTTCTTCGCCTCGTCCTCGGAGATCTTCTTCTCCTTCTCCGCCTTTTTCAGATGGTCGTTGGCGTCCCGTCGGATGTTTCGGACGGCGATCCGCCCTTCCTCGGCCATCTTCCGTATCACCCTGACAAGCTCCTTGCGCCGCTCCTCCGTCAGGGGAGGGATGGCAATCCTGACGACCCTCCCATCATTCGTCGGTGTGATCCCCAAATCGGATTTCAAGATGGCCTTCTCGATGGACTGGAGGAGCGAAGAGTCCCAAGGTTGGATGATGATGAGCCGACTCTCGGGTATGGCCAACGTCGCCACCTGGTTCAGCGGAGTAGGCGTGCCGTAATATTCGACCATGATCCCGTCCAGGAGGGCCAACGAAGCCCGTCCGGTCCTCACCCCGTTGAAGTCCTTCGCTGTGGCCTCGATGGCCTTTTTCATCTGCTGTTCAGCCTGGGTTTTGATCTCCGTGATCATGACGACTTTGCCTTCACGATGGTCCCCACCTTCTCCCCGAACACGAGCTGTTTCAGGATCCCCCTCTCCCTCAGGTTGAACACCACGATGGGAAAGTGGTTGTCCATGCAGAGGGAGATCGCCGTGGAGTCCATGACGTTCAACTTCCTGTTCAAGACCTCGATGTAGGTCAACTCGTCAAACTTTTGAGCTGTCGGATCCTTCAGGGGATCGGCGGTGTAGACCCCATCCACTTTGGTAGCCTTGAAGACCACCTCGGCCCCGATTTCCATAGCCCGGAGGGCGGCGGCGGTGTCGGTGGTAAAGTAGGGGTTGCCGGTTCCGCCCACGAAAATGACCACCCGGCCTTTCTCCAGATGTCTGATGGCCCGACGCCGGATGAACGGCTCGGCAATCTCCTTCATCTCGATGGCTGTTTGGACCCTGGTGTCGATCCTAACTTGCTCCAGGGCATCCTGAAGGGCCAGGCCATTGATGACCGTGGCCAGCATCCCCATGTAGTCTGCCACAGCCCGATCCATCCCCTGGGCTGTCGCAACGAGACCCCGGAAGATATTCCCTCCACCCACCACCACAGCGATCTGGAGGCCAAGAACACTGACCTCTTTGATCTCTCTGGCGATGAAGCGGATCATCCCCTCCTCAATGCCGTAGCCTGTATCACCGGCCAAGGCCTCGCCGCTCAATTTCAAGAGAACCCTTTTATACTTCAACTCTGGCATAAGGATCGCCCGGATCCAAAGACCGGTGTTGGACGCCAACATGGGAGATCCGGCATCCCACCTGACAAGGCGTTCATCCTCAGATGTCGGATTTAAGACTTCGGGCTTAAGACCTCTGGGGTTTCCCCCAATTGATAGCGACAGAAACGGCGGACCACGATGTTTTCTCCAAGAACAGCAATCGCTTCCTTGATCAGGCTATCGACCGTCCTCGAAGGGTCCTTGATGAAGGGCTGCTCCAGGAGGCACGCCTCCTTCAAGAATTCATCCGCCCTCCCGTCCTCGACCTGGGTAAGGACCTCGGCAGGGACGTCCTCCTTCCTGAGGTAGGAAGGGCCCGTCGCCGCCACCTGCATAGCCAGATCCTTCGCTAAACGTATGAAACGATCAGTCCTTGCCACAAAATCGGTCTCACAGTTCAGCTCTAAAAGGGCGCCAATCCTGCCAGGGTTCCCATGAATGTAGGAGACGATCACGCCCTCGCTCGTCACCCTTCCCGCCTTTTTCTCGGCCTTGGCGAGCCCCCTTTGCTTCAAGAGCTCCACCGCCCTCGTGAGATCCCCCTTGGCATCTTCCAGGGCTGTCCGGCATTCCATGACCCCTGCGCCCGTCCTCTCCCGTAGCTCTTTCACCAGCGAGGCTGGGACTGCTGACATAGATTCCGTCCTCCTTATTCTCACTTACAGAGCCTGAAGGGCCTCCTGTTGCTCCTTAAGAGCCTCTGTCTCCCCGGGGCCTTCCTGGGCGACCATGGCCTCCTCCGCCGCCTCGACCTTCAGCCCCCTCCCTTCCAGGACGGCATCAGCCATCTTGGAGGCGAAGAGTCGGATGGCCCGGATGGCATCGTCGTTCCCCGGGATTGGATAATCGACCTCGTCCGGATCGCAGTTGGTGTCCACGATGGCCACCACCGGGATGCCCAGCCGCCTGGCCTCCCCGAGGGCGATCCACTCACGCTTACAATCGACGACGAAGAGGGCCCCAGGAAGACGGTCGAGATCCTTGATCCCCGCCAGGGCCCGGTTCAGCTTCTCCATCTCCCGCTCGAGCTTCAGGGCCTCCTTCTTCGAGAGGAGATTCATGGTCCCGCTCGCTTTCATTCCTTCGAGCTGCTTCAAGCGGTTGACGCTTCTCCTAATAGTTTGAAAGTTGGTCAAGGTCCCACCCAACCAGCGATGGTTCACGTAGAACATGCCGCAGCGCTTGGCCTCTTCCTCGACGGCCTCCACGGCCTGCCGCTTCGTTCCAACGAAGACCACCGCATGACCTTCGGCTGCGATCTGCCTCATGAACTCGTAGGCCTCTTGGAACTTCTTGAGGGTCTTTTGGAGATCGATAATGTAGATCCCGTTCCGCTCCCCAAAGAGGTACTTCTTCATCTTCGGGTTCCACCGCTTGGTCTGATGGCCAAAGTGGACCCCGGCCTCTAAGAGATCCTTGATGGTGACCGACGGCACGGCATCACCTCCCATGTTAGGGTTCTTCCTCCGCCCCCTTCCTCACCTCCGTCCCACCCCCCTTAAGCAGGAGGCACCCTGGAAGGATCGAGGGGCGTGCGTCGTTCTTTGGGTGCCAGTATACGAGGCACCGCCGTAGCTCCAAAGGGGAAAATCCTTGAATCTTATAGCATACCCAGGATGGGGAAGGCAATGGGAAAAAATGGTGGGGGCTATGTACGGGAAGAGCTGTTGATGGTGATATATTCATGGGTGAGGTCTGTGGTCCAGATCACTGTCTCCCCTTCACCTTGATGAAGATCGATGGTTATGGAGAACTCCCGTCGTTTCATGGACTCCTGGGCGGCCAATTCCCGTTTCTCCCCCAGCCCTCTTCCGCCTCTCACGACCTCTTTTCCATCAAGGGAGATATCAACGCGCTCAGCCTGAAGATGGGCCCCCGAAGCCCCCAAAGCCGCCATAAGCCTCCCCCAGTTACAGTCCTCGCCGAAAAAAGCGGTCTTGACCAGGGGGGAGTTGGCCACCGCCCGGGCCGCCCGTTCGGCATCCCTTACGGTCCTTGCCCCCCTGACACGGATCTCCACCAGCTTCGTGGCCCCCTCCCCGTCCCGGACGATCATCTTGGCCAAGGCGAGGGTCACCCGATCCAGGGCCTCCTGGAAGAGCCCGAGGGCCCTCTCATCAAGCTTCACGCCCGAGGCCCCATTGGCAAGAAGGAGGACCGTATCGTTGGTACTCATATCCCCATCGACAGTGATCCGGTTGAAGGAATGGGCCACGGAGCGCCTTAAGGCGCGTTGGAGGATCAGCCTGGGCACCACAAGGTCGGTGGCCAGAAAGGCGAGCATGGTGGCCATGTGGGGGGAGATCATCCCAGCCCCCTTGGCCATCCCCCCCACATGGATCTCCTTCCCCTGCCAGGTGAAGGTGACGGCGGCCTCCTTGGGGAACGTATCCGTCGTCATAATGGCCAGGGCCGCCTCATGGCCCCCTTGAGGGGAAAGCCCCTGGACCGAGGATCGAATCCCTTCCACCACCTTGTCCATCGGGAGGGGCCTCCCAATGATCCCTGTCGAGGCGACGAAGACCTCTTCAGGTTCACACCCGATCAGCTCTGCCACCATGGCGGCCATCGCCTGGGCGTCCTTGAGTCCCTGCCTCCCCGTGCAGGCGTTGGCGTTTCCGCTGTTCACGACCAGGGCTTTTAACCATCCCTGCTTGAGGCACCGCTGATCGAGAAGGACATGGGCCGCCTTCACCCGATTGGTGGTAAAGACGCCGGCGATGGTTGCCCGCCGGTCCGAGACGACGACGGCAAGGTCCGGTTTCTCCCTCTTGATGCCGCAATGGACCCCGGCTGCTCTGACAACTGGGACCGCACAGATCCCCCCCTCAATCTCTCTGATGTCGCGACCCATACGCCTTACGGAAAGAGCCCAGGCCCCAAAAGACCAGATCCCTCGTCGAACCCGCACATCACGTTCATCGCTTGGACAGCCTGTCCGGATCCTCCTTTGACCAGATTGTCAATGGCGGTGATCACGATCACCCGGCCCGTACGCTCGTCCACGGCGAGGCCGATGTCGCAGAAGTTGGAGCCGAGAACCACCTTGGTCTCCGGGACCCGACCCGCGGGCAAGATCCGGATGAAGGGCTCCCCTTTGTAGAAGTCCCGGAACAGTTGGAGGAGGTCTGCGGCATCCTGTCCCTCCGAGAGATGGCAAGAGATGGTGCTTAAGAGCCCCCTGGTCAAAGGGGCCAGGTGGGGCGTGAAGGTGACCCTGACCTCCTGCCCCGCGAGAAGGGACAGCTGCTGCTCGATCTCGGGGGTATGGCGGTGGCGGGCAATTGAATACGCTTTGACGTTTTCGTTCAGCTCCGAGAAGTGGAGGTACAGCTCCATCTTCCTCCCTGCCCCCGATGCTCCCGAGATGGCGTCGATGACGATGGAGTTGGGATCGATGACCCCGGTCCTCATAAGAGGGGCCAGGCCTAAGATGGCCCCCGTTGGATAACAGCCTGGAGAGGCCACGAGGCGGGTGTCCCGAATCGCCTCCCGGTTCAACTCCGGAAGACCGTAGGCCGCCTTAGGGAGAAGATCAGGAGCGAGATGTCGGGTCCCGTACCAGCGTTCGTAGACGGCGGCATCCTTCAACCGGAAGTCGGCACTTAAATCGATGATCTGACACCCCAGAGGATAGAGCCCCGCCACCGCTGCCATGGCTGTCTTATGGGGGAGGGCCAGGAAGATGACCTCAGCCGAGGAGGCGAGCTCCTGGGGCTCGAGCTTCTGATACCGAAGCTCCAAGAGGCCGGAGAAAGTGGGGAAGACCTCTCCCACCACCTGGCCGGCGTACGATTCCGAGGTGACCGCGGCAAGCTCGACGGAGGGGTGGTTCAGGAGGAGGCGGAGGAGCTCGGCGCCCATATAGCCGCTGGCCCCCGCTACCGCGACCTTCAACATTCCTCGTCCCATGACGTTCCTCAAGGGGTATAAAAAAGGGGAGGCCAGCCCGAGACCTCCCCTGGTCTGTCAGAGTTCGTTACCGTTTGGAGAACTGGAACCTGGCCCGGGCGCCTTTCTGCCCGTACTTTTTCCTTTCCTTCTCCCTCGGATCCCTGGTCAAAAGCCCAGCCCTCTTCAAGGGCGTCTTGAGCCCCGGGTCGGCATGGAGAAGGGCTCGGGACACCCCGAGGCGAATAGCTCCGGCTTGACCGGTCAGCCCCCCGCCGTCCACGTTGGCGTAAACGTCGAATTTCCCCTCGACCCCAGCGACCTTCAGCGGCTGGGTCACCAGGAACCTCCAGGCCTGGCGGGTGAAGTACTCATCGAGGGCTTGCTCGTTGATCAGCATCCGCCCTTCTCCGGGCTTGAGCCAGACCCGCGCTACAGACCGCTTGCGCCTTCCTGTCCCGTAGTAGACCGCCTCGGCTTCCATCGTACCTCCGTAATCATGAGTTACACCGTAGGAGCGGCTTCCAACCGCGACCGAATCGCGTCAAGATGGCGCTCCTACGAAGACCCGACCTGTCGATCTTTCGAGACGAGGGGCAACAGTTCAGGTTTCTGAGCCTGATGAGGATGGGTCGGCCCTACATACACTTTCAGCTTCTTTAAGAGCGCGTCGCCTAGTCGATTCTTGGGCAGCATCCCCTTCACCGCAAGTTTGAGCACCCGCTCAGGATGGTCTTTCAGAAGCTTCCTGGCCGTCACAGATCTGAGCCCCCCGGGATAGCCGGTATGCCAGTGGTAAACCTTGTCCTGGAGCTTCTTGCCGGTCAGGATCACCTTCTCAGCGTTCACGACCACCACAAAGTCCCCAACGTCAACGTTAGGGGCAAACATAGGCTTGTGCTTTCCCCTGAGGACGGAGGCGATCCGGGAGGCTACCCTTCCCAGGATCTGGTCCTTGGCGTCCACAAGATACCATCTCTGTTGGATCTCTTCCAGATGCGGATGATAGGTCTTCACAATCGTAAGCCTCCTCTGGAATCTAGGGCTTTTAGGATAGGGTATTTGAGGAAGGGATGTCAATAAAAAAAACCAGCCCTCGGAGGCGCCGCCTTACACGCCTCGGCTAAAGCCTTCGGCGTGTAGACGGCCACACCTCACCAGCCGGCCAGAGGCAAAGGGTCTAGGCCCGCGATGAAACTGCGGGAATCAGCCATCAGAGGCGCGGCCTGGCTAAAGCTTCGGCCACACCTCCTAATCCGGACAGGGGCAAAGTCTCTAGAAAGCGTTCAGCTAGAATCCGAACTGGCTGAGTAGACCTTCGGTAAGGTAAAAGAGCAGGACGCCGGCAAAAACCAGGAGAGCCATCCCAGGGCCCACTTCCTTGTTCACCTCCGGCATGAGATCGGAGGCGGCCACGTAGAGGATGGCCCCCGCGGAAAGGGCCAGGGCGTAAGCAACGAGGGCGGGGGCTAACGAGAGGAAGAGGACCCCGACGATGGTCGCTAGGCCGATGAGGGCCGCGGAGCCTAAGGCCCGGGCCCTCCCGGCGCCGGCGGCCAGCATGATAGAGGCGATGGTGAACCCCTCAGGGACCTTGTGGAGGAAGACGGCGGAGAAAATAAGGAGGCCGAGGGCATGGGAGACAGCAAAGCCCGAGGCGATGGAGACGCCGTCAAAGAAGCTGTGGACGAAAAGACCCAGGAAGGCCAGGTAGCCCACTGACGCCCCCACCATGGCCTCGGGATGGGTCTCCTCGCCGAAGTGGAAGTGGGAAGCCAGGGTGTGCTCGAAGAAGTGGACCAGGAGATACCCCAGGAGGACGAAGAGGGGGGTCTGAGAGGTCAGGTGCATGCTCTCTGGAATCATCTTGAGGAGAGCGACGGCCAGCATGAAACCGACACTCAAGGCGATGAAGGAGCGAAGGAACGCCTGTTCCCTCCACTTCTTGGCGGTCAAGATCAGGCCGCCCACGAGATCCCCTAGGGCAGCCGCGGCCCCGAAGGCCAGGATCACGAGAAAGCTGTCCATGGACCCCCCTTAGGACGCAATAGTGCATGCAATCGTACAATGGATGGGTCTGTTCTTTTTGTCAAGGAAAATGTCATGGAGAGTAAGGGAAGGCACAGCCCGCACGGGGGGAGGAGAGATGAGAACGGTATCGCCCTGAAAGGGAGCAGAGCGGGGTGAGGGTCTTGAAACGCGCGCCAGGGAAGCGTTCAGCCGTCAGCCCTCCAAAATCCGAAATCGGCAATCCGCAATCACGTGATGGCTTCCGGCTGAACGCTTACCCCCTCCCTAAAGGTTCGCTTCCCGCCCCAACCTGTTAGGGCTGAAGCGAATTGTAAAGCTGGCCATCATCCACACAGAAGGGGTCCCGCCGGTCATGGGGCACACACACGGTCACCGTCCCCGTACAACTCCCGCTGATGTGGTCATCGGCCGTGAAAGTCACTTGGTAGACGCGGCCGTTGCCTGTCCCGGCCCGCTCCGCCCGGAGGAGCACCTGGTCCCCCTGGAGCACCGCATCCGGGCTCGTGTCCCCGGCCCCCACACCAAGACCGGCTCATCCTGCGTCACCCTGGAGAAGGTGAGCGTCACCTGTTCGTGGACCGGATCGCTCACCCCCACGAACCCCACCGGC
>JACQHM010000283.1 GCA_016199025.1 Candidatus Methylomirabilota bacterium
GTACTCGCGTGCCTGTGAAGAGCCTTCTGGACTACCTTGAGGGCGGACATCGACTGGACGACTTTCTCGACGACTTCCCGACAGTGACTCGGGAGCAAGCGGTGGCCGCACTGGAAGAGGGCATCCAGCTGTTGGTGGGCTCCAGTGCGCATGCTGCTTGACGAGTGCATGCCGCGCAAGCTTCGCCATGAATTACCCGGGCACGACGTGAAGACGGTGGCCGAGATGGGCTGGTCCGGCACGAAGAACAACGCCCTCCTTCGCCTGGCGGCTGCGGAGTTCGACGTCCTTCTGACCGTGGACCAAGGAATCCCGTATCAACAGAATCTCCCGGGGCTTGATCTGGCGCTGGTGATCGTCAGGGCGCCGAGCAACGACATCAACGACCTGCGGCCAAAGATGCCCGAGGTGCTGCGTGTTCTCGAAACGATCCAACCTGGCCAAGTTGTGCACGTCGGGGCCTAACTACACGCTGCACCCGACCGCCGCCACAAGCCTGTTCGGATGCACATGTGGCGGCACGTTCGGGGGCGGCGGGTGAGCATAGGCGTTAGAGCATTCAGCTTGCAGCCAGCTCGACGGCCTTGATCCGAGAGCGCACCGGCTCTATAGATGTTCAGAAAAAGAATTGGACATTCGGCATTGCGAAAACCGCTTGTTTCCTGGCTGAGCACACCTCAAATGTCCAAAACATTATCTGAATGTCTATAGTTGTTTACTCTTCACGTACACAATGGGTTGGCCCTGTTCGGCCTGCCTCCGGGCTCCCTCCCGGCTCCACCGATTAAACTCCTCATCCCCCTCTAAGAGCATGGCCACCAGGGCTCCATCCGGGATCTGGTCGGCAAACTCCGGATGCTCCCGGACGTACCGATCGAACTCCGTCACCAGCTCAGCATTTTTCTGCTCAAACACGTTCACGGATACATCCCCCGCAAAAATCTCTCTTTGTAAACCTCCCAATTATCGTTGATGTCCTTATCTGCTAGATCCAGCGCTTCAGCGTAACTGAGGGAAAGCTCCTCCTTGTCCTGCTGTCCCTAAGGATTATACCGGTCCTTATGGGCAAAGTCATGAGCACAATCGTACCGGAGGACAGGCCTCCAGACACCTTCCTCCACCTCAACCTCTAACTGCACCATAAACGCGACCACCTGGCCTTTCTCCGTCTTATGATCGTGCCGCTTGCGAGCCCCTTCCCCTAGGCGAATGAGATAGGTCTTCTCAGCCACTGGGTTCTTCCGAAAAGTAGGGTGGGAACGAGATAGCTTCCTGTTCTCATCTCCGGCTCGCTTGAGAGAAAGATACCCCTTCCTTTCACCTCACCGCAAGGATTTTTTCACAAAGGGAAGAAGCCTGGAATGTCTACAAAACCGACGAGGAAAAGCACCCCGGGGTGAGCTATCTCTACCAGAGAGGGGAGATCCTCCTGGGCGGGAACGTGAGCCTGTTGAAGCAGCCTTCGTTGAAAGGGTTCGAGGCCTATACACTGGAGCCGGTCGACACCCGGGCCATCATCAGGGAGCGGGGATGGCGGAGTGTGGTCGGGTTTCAGACCCGGAACCCCATCCACCGCTCTCACGAGTACCTCCAGAAGTGCGCCTTGGAGCTGATGGATGGACTGTTGATCCACCCGCTGGTGGGAAAGACCAAGTTAGACGACATCCCTTCCGCGGTCCGGCTCCGGTGTTACCAGGTCCTCGTCGAGCAGTACTATCCGAAGGAGCGGGTCCTCCTCTCGGTCTTTCCGGGGGCGATGCGTTACGCGGGGCCGAGGGAGGCCGTCTTCCACGCCCTGGTCCGGAAGAACTACGGCTGCACCCACTTCATCGTGGGACGGGATGCCGCAGGGGTTGGAGGCTACTACGGCCCCTACGAGGCCTGGGACCTCTTCGGCCGCTTTGGACGGGACGAGTTGGACATCACCCCCCTCTTCTTCAGCGAAACGTTTTATTGCCGGCGGTGTGAGGCCATCGCCTCGGCCAAGACCTGCCCGCACGCTCCTTCGGAGCGGGTCTCGTTGAGCGGGACGAAGGTCCGGGACTTCCTGGCCAAAGGGGAGCTGCTCCCTCCAGAGTTCACCCGCCCCGAGGTCGCGGAGGTCCTCCTGGAGTGGGCCAGCGATCGAGGGATGGATCGCTACCGGATCTGACCCATCCAAAAGGATCCTCCCTCTTCATCGTCGGCTGCCTCCTTCGTTGAGCACTCTCTCCTTCCCCTTCTTCAGGTTTGCATAGGTCAGCTTGTGTGCTCTCTCTTCCGCGAACCGAGGGTGGATCCTCGACCGATACCTCCAGAAGGGCCGGTATGGAGCCATGTTCTATGTGGACACCAGAGAGAGACGTGGCCAAAAGAGCGGAAGGCCCTGCGGGCCGCTTCCCTACTCCCGTCGGCCTCCGCCCCCCAGGGGGCATCCCCACCAGGTGCGGTGGCCGGTGCCGGGGAGATCGCCTAAAGGCGTCACGGCTGGGCCACCGCTCCACCCTCGGAAGCCTTCCGTGGGCGTTGGGTGCCCCAATCTGGGCCTGCGATCCCTGTTGCCCCGTGGCTCCACTTTCGGCTTGACACCCCCCCAGTGGGGGATTACCATATGGTTACTTCGACGGCGCCCCCTGTTCCGTGGAAGGGGAGTGCGCGGTCATGGCAACCGGCGGGGATCCGCAGGCGAATCAGACCAGCGTCCTGGTGGAGGAATACGTGTGTACGGCCCTTTGGGGCAGGGGGAGCCCTAAAGGGCCATCTTGTTTGCGGGGGAGCTCGGTCCTGTCGCCCAAGGAGGCTACCACTCTTTTGCCACCCATCTCCTGGAAGACGGCTCTGACATCTGGACTGTGCCGGAGCTCCTGGGTCATCGAGACGTCAGCCCGACGCTGATTGACATCCAGGTGGTCAACCGGGGTGGGAGAGGGGTGCGTCGTCCGGCAGATGCCTTGACAGGGATGCCCAGCCCTTGGCAGCCATAACGGGATTATGCTGACCATGTCCGCAGTGTTTTATGTCCGTTGCTGAAGTTTAAAATGTCTTGACAAGTCCTTGGAAAGGCAAGAGAATCGCCTCGGTCGTCTGAGGTTCGGGAACCGTGCTATGCTGACCAATATACTCAATAGTTAGGCGGGCAAATGGCTATGGACGACTTGGTTGTTTGTCCCGAGTGTAACGGATCTGGAAGCGTGCGAAGCCCGGCTGGCGGACGGCAGTGTACCAGGTGCGAGGGAAGAGGTCGCGTGTGGAACTGCCCGACATGTAGAGGCTCCGGTGTATCGAGTGGTCCATGGGGGGGCGCCGAATGCCTTCAGTGCAAAGGGGCAGGTCTGGCTTTGACTTGCTCCGAATGTAAGGGCTCCGGCCGTAGCGTGTCCCCGCATGGCACCAAATGTCATCGCTGTGGAGGGAAGGGCTGGATCGAATGAGCAAACGCGTACGACGCCGATTCGAGCCCCATTCGGGCGGGCCTTCCCACGAGGGCGTAGCCGAACGCCGTCTAACGAACCGCTTCAGCGGACCGGCTGCGCCGGCCGCTGAGCGCTCGCGTTAGCCAGACATGCTTAGAGCCGCAGCTTCTGAAATCGGATGCTGAGCTATAGACTGATGCCGTGCCAGCACTGCTCGGGGTCGGTGGCTACAGGTTCTTCTTCTACAGTTTGGAGGATCGTGAGCCGCCACACATTCACGTGGCACACGCCGGGCGTTATGCAAAGTTCTGGCTCGATCCGGTGACCTTAGCATCGAACCGCGGTTTTCGAAGTCACGAACTGACTGTACTTCGACACCTCGTGCTGGAGAATCGACAATTGTTCTTGGAGAAGTGGAATGCCTACTTTGGTGGAAAGCAGTGAGGCGTTGGCCGTGGACGTATCGTGTTCTGACCATGCGTTGACCGTAGTCCTGGATGATGGTCGAAGCGTGTCGGTTCCTTTGGTCTGGTTTCCTCGGCTTCTAGCGGCGACTCCGAAGCAGAGAAAAGATTGGGAACTCATCGGTGGCGGTATCGGTATTCATTGGGAAGCAATCGACGAAGACATTTCGGTCGCCAGCCTGCTGCAGCCCGAGAAGTTCATGCGGCTGGCTAACACGGCGCTGCAGCCGACGAGCCGCAGTCGACGAAAGGGCAAGAAATCGGCGACGGGAAAGGCGGCTCGCGGCTGAGCGCCATGGCGTGTGCGCCCAGCATGGGCGCTGGCCTGGAGGTGAAAGTCCTCCGGAGACCAGGTCGCAGGGATCCAAGCGAAGCGCAAGGCGCCGATCGTGAGGTCAGGGCTGGAAGAAGCGTGGAACGAATCCGCGGGCTGACGTACAGAAAC
>JACQHM010000279.1 GCA_016199025.1 Candidatus Methylomirabilota bacterium
ACCCTGTAAATCCCCCCTTACCCCCCTTTCATAAAGGGGGGATGGGGGGATTTGGGGGAGGTTGAAGAAGCGTGAGTGCCCAGGGGCTCCGGGGTGTTGAGTGGCAGATCTCCTACGGGCCGGCCGATGACCGGCTGCGGGATTTCTACCTGCCTGCCCTCTCCCGGAGCGTCCGGTTCGACCGCGCGACGGGGTTCTTCAGCAGCGCGGCCCTCGCCATCGCTGCCGCCGGGATCGTCCGGCTCATTCAGAACGGGGGGAGGATGCGCCTCCTCTGCGGTGCCCAGCTCAGCCGGGAGGATGTGGAGGCGATCAGGCGAGGGGAGGAACTCGGGAAGAGGGTCGGGGAGCGGATGGTCGGATGCCTGGTAGATCCCCAGGACCAGTCGCTTCGCGCCAGACTGGAGGCCCTGGCCTGGATGGTAGCCCACGGGACCCTGGAGATCCGGGTCGTCCTGCCCAAAGGTCCCGATGGTTATCCGCTGCCGGCGGAGGAGGCAAGAGAGTATTATCATCCAAAGGAAGGGCTCTTCAAGGACGCCTTTGGGGACCGGATCGCCTTCAGCGGCAGCAGCAATGAATCGGAGAGCAGTTGGCAATGGAACTATGAGGTGTTCTCCGTCTATCACTCCTGGGACTTCAGCGAAGTCTACCTGAAGCAGGTCGCCCGGCGCTTCGAGGCCCTCTGGAACGGGACGGAGAAGGATTGGATCGCTCTGCCCATCCCCGAGGCGGCGCGGGCCCACCTCCTCAAGTACACCCCTGAGAGGGCGCCCACCAAGGATCCGCTGGAAAAGCCTGTGTACGAGGAGACTATTTCCCAAGAAGAACAGAATGAGCGGATCCTGTTCCAGTTTGTCCAGGATGCCCCTTTCCTTCCGAACGGTCACCACCTGGGTGCCGCCACCAGCACGGTCCAACCCTGGCCTCACCAGCAGCGGGTGGCGGATCTCGTTGTTCAGCGTTTCCCCGAGGGCTTCCTGCTCTCTGACGAGGTCGGCCTGGGGAAGACCATTGAGGCGGGACTGGCGCTCCGCCAACTGCTGCTTGCAGGTCGGGTGAAGCGATGCCTGATCCTCACACCGAAGAGCGTCAGCCGTCAGTGGCAGGAGGAACTCTATGAGAAGTTCGTCCTGAACATCCCCCGGTACGACGGCAAGACGTTCTATGACGTCTTCGACCGGGAACTCTCCTCAGACGACGACAATCCCTGGAACGCCTTCCCCGTCTTCATCGCCTCTAGCCAACTGGCCAAGCGGAAGGACCGCCAGCCTGAGCTCCTGGCGGCGAAGCCGTGGGATCTGATTCTGGTGGACGAAGCCCACCACGCCCGGCGGAAGGATTTCCTCCAAATTGAAAGATACCGGCCGAACCGCCTCCTTGGGCTCCTGAACGCGCTCCGGGACAAGGCTCGAGGCCTGCTCCTCCTGACGGCTACCCCGATGCAGATCCATCCAGTGGAGGTCTGGGACCTCCTCCACCTGTTGGGGGTGGGTGGCAAATGGGGGGCAGGCGAGGAGAACTTCCTCCGGTTTTTCGAAGAGATGAGGAAGTCAGCCTTTAGCGAGGTGGACTGGGCCTTTGTCCTCCAAATGGTTCGGGACGAGCTTCAGACCGGCGGCGGGCCAGACCCCGCCTTTTCGTCAGAGGCGCTCCGCCAACTGGGGCCGGTGGAATGGCAGCAGATCCAAGGGCTCCCGTGGGCAAAGGACACCTTGCCGCACATCAAGGCCCTGTCGGAAAAAGGCCGGGCCTTCCTGGTCGAGATGGTGCGCCGGCACACCCCCCTCCGGCGGCTCGCCCAGCGGAACACCCGATCGCTCCTCCGCAAGTATCAGGAACGCGGCATCCTGAGGGACACAGTGCCCAAGCGGGATCCGAAGCCGGGATGGATCCCGTTCCGAGAGGAAGAGTGGAAGCTCTACGAACGGATCGAAGAGTACATCAGCGACTTCTACAACAAGTACGAGTCGGAGCGGAAGGGCCTCGGGTTCATCATGACCGTGTACCGCCGCCGTTTGACCAGCAGCTTCTACGCGATCCAGCGGAGCCTGGAGCGGCGGCTGGCCTTTCTGGAGGGCCGCCTCCCGCCAAGCCGCCTCGTGGATGACGACGATCTCGAGCAGGATGATCTGGAACTGGATGTTGGCGAGGAGATGGAGACAGTTGACCGATCCCTCTTTGCCGACGAGATCGGCTATGTGAAGGACTTCCTCGCCCGCCTCAAGCTGCTATCGGGCGAGTCCAAGGTTGAGCGGCTCCTCCAGGATTTGAAGGCCATCCTGGCCAGGCGCGAGACCGTGCTGATCTTCACGCAGTACACGGACACCATGGACTACTTGCGGGACCAGCTCCGCGAGGTGTACGGGTCTCAGGTCGCCTGTTATTCGGGTCGCGGCGGCGAACGCTGGGACGGCACTCGCTGGGCACGAACCAGCAAGGAGGTCATCAAGAACCTGTTCCTGAAGGGGCAGGAGATCAAGATCCTGCTGGGCACCGAGGCGGCCAGTGAGGGCCTGAACCTCCAGACCTGCGGCATCCTGATCAACTTCGACATGCCCTGGAACCCCATGCGGGTGGAGCAACGGATCGGGCGCCTTGACCGGATCGGCCAGCAGCACGAGGTCGTGTGGATCTGCAACTACTTCTACGAGGAGAGCGTCGAGGCGACGATCTATCGTCGGCTGGAGGACCGGATTGACTGGTTCGAGACCGTGGTCGGGGAGCTACAGCCGATCCTCGCGCGGGTAGCTACAGCCATCCGTACCGTTGCTATGGCCAAGGGGGCGGAGCGGACGCGGCGTCTGGAGGAGACCCTCAGGGAGTTGCGGGAACAATTGGAGGAGCGGCAGGTTACCGGCCTGGACCTGGAGCGATACCTGGAGGAGGTGGTGGCTGCTCCGGCAAAAGAGGAGCCGCCAGTACGCCTGAAGGACCTCGAGGCCCTGCTTCTGGGATCCAGAGTCCACGGGAAGAGGTTCCGGCCGCATCCAGAAATCGGTGGGGCCTACCTCCTCTCATGGGAGGGGGAGGACGTCGGGGTGACCTTTGATCCCGCCCTGTTCGATCGTTTCCCAGAGTCGTTCCGCTTGCAGTCGTTCGGCGACGAGATCCTCACCAGGCTCCTCGCGGCGGTCCCTGAGCCGGTCGCTGCCCCTCTGGTTCCCTCTCCCCTTGCGGGAGAGGGTTGGGGTGAGGGGGCTGGCCGAATCGTTCGGTGTGCGGCCAAAGGAGAGTATGAACATCGCGAGTACTTCATTGTCCGTGAGGGGCGCGTCGTAGAGATCCCGACCTTCGCGGTCCTCCGAGAAGCCCTTGGGCAGTCGGGCGGTGTGGCCGATCCCTATAGAGTAGGCGGTGAGGTTCGGGAAGTTTTCCTTAGCCACGTCCGTGAGGCGCGGCGGCGGGACCGGGAGGTGGAGGATGCACGGAGACGCGGCGCCCACCTGGCGCTGGAGGAAGAGGGGCGTCAGCTTCTGCTGAAAGCGGCCCTGATTGACCTGGCCATCGCCCGCCAGCAGGAGTTGTGGGATGAGCCGAGTCCTGCCCTGAGCCTTGTCGAAGGGTCGGCAGAGTCCTCCGAGGACGCCGTGCTGAACCTCCGGCGGAAGGGTTTTCCATTCGCGCCGTTGTTGTCGCTTGTGAGCATCGAGGGCCTGCGCCCAACTCCCACAGACCCGTTCTTCGTGCGGATCCAGGGAGAGACCCGAGAATCCCTGGACCGACGGATGGCCGCCCTGAAACCGCGGATCGCTGACGTGGTGAAGAAATTGGCGACATTCGGGAGGAGTGGAACTAGCGAGCCTGGGGCTGCTGACAATGGCGACATAACGGTTTCCATCACAACGTTCCGTTGATGGAGATTGTGGCAACTCTAGCCTGTCTCCCCAGCGATTTTTCGTGGAACATCACTCCCACCAATTCCCTGTCAAGCCCCTAAAACTTTACCGTCATTCGGGCCAGGAAGTTGTCGTCCGTTTGCCGCTCCAGGGCATCGACCAGTTTGGCAATGTCCTGTCGGTGCCGGTACCGGAGTTCGAAGACTGTGTTCTTGGCGATGCCCACCTTGTAGCGCGTCTCGATGCTCCAGGCGTTGTTCGGATAGTCCGGCGAGAGCAGATAGCCGGCCTGGGCCCAGCCAAACTGAAACCCCAGGCTTCCAGGCCCCAGGTGTTTGAGATCGAGTCCCATGACGAAGGCATAATGGCCAGCCCGCTCCTCACTGGTTGAGATCCCGAGGACTTTCTCTTGAGGTGTCATGACCATCGCGCCGAACTCTGTGAAAGGGTGAAGGGTGAGGGGCTTCGATCCATCTTGGAGGGGGAAGTCCGCCGCTCCCCTCATCGTGAAGGCCACGACATCCTCCTTCGTGTCAGTTCCAAGACCTAACGGGCGGAGGGCTTGAGGAATGATCGTGACATCGGCGGCCAGTTGGGTGAACGGCTTCAAGGGGGGTGCTTCCAGGCCCACATAGTAGGTGACACGGGAGGCCCCATCCATGAAGTCCAGCGGACCTCGTACCCCGACGCCGTTCGTGGGACCCTCCTCGGGGTTTACTTGGCCGATCAGGTGAAGCTTGAAGGAAGAGGACCGTCCGATGAGCATATAGATGCCATCGGTCCAATCCACGTCGAGGCCACTGGAGTCATGGCGGGAGAGGCTGTCCAACACGACAGAGTCGAGCTCGAAGGGGGGGTCTTCAGTTTGGAGCCTCCCGACCTTGATCGTGAGGAACTCATAGGGCTTCAGCATGAGGAATAACTCATCGAAGGTCACATCCCCCGATTGGATCGTCCGGCGGTGGCTGAAGCGGAACCCTAAACCCTGGAGCTCCTCGTCGAAGAAGCCGGCGAGCCGTGCTGT
The DNA here is from genome assembly GCA_016199025.1 of Candidatus Methylomirabilota bacterium. Taxonomy (GTDB): domain Bacteria; phylum Methylomirabilota; class Methylomirabilia; order Methylomirabilales; family JACQHM01; genus JACQHM01. Next base: position 4,864 of record JACQHM010000279.1, read on the forward strand.
AGCAGTGAGCCATGGGGTCGGTGAAAGGGTGACCCCGCCCCGGACTCTGGCCACCGGCAGGATGTTCGTTCGATCGGTCCCATTCCGGTTCCCTCTGATATTTAAGGCCAGGGCTGTCCTTAGGTCCCCGCTGAAGGTCACGTACTGCTCCCACCACGGCCTTCTCTCCCCGTCGGCCTTTTCTGACTCCCCAGATGGCTGTGTGGAGGTAGACGCGCTCGCCTGCTCGGATGGTTCGTCTTGGACCGCTTCACCGATTGCGACCATGAAAAAAAAAGGATTGAGGCCGAGGAGCATGATCGCCGTGATCAATAGGTACAAGGCCTTCTTTTCAGCGCGTGTGGAGGGGTTCATAGCCTTAAGCCCTTTGAGGGTCGCTGACCAAAAGGGCAAAGACCAGGGCGACCACGGCCATCAGCGAAGCGATCAGGGCGAAGGCCGGGGAGTAGCCGAAGGAGGCGATCAGGAAGCCGGCCAGGATCGGCCCTGACGCCTCACCGGTGTCCCAGATCGTGCCGAAGACCCCCATCGCCGAGCCCATCCGGCCGGCCTTGACCAGGTCGGCCACCAGGGCCGTGGTGGAAGGGGTGACGAGGGCCACCCCCAGGCCGAAGAAGGCGGCGAGGACGAAGAGGAGGGCGAACCTCCAAGTCAGAGCAATGAAGGGCAGGATCCCGGCAGAGAGGAGGAGCCCTCCCAGGATGAGCGGTTTCCGGCCGAGCCGGTCGGAGAGGTGACCTCCCATCGGCTTGGCCGCCATTGCCGTCGCAAGCTGCCCCCCCAGGATGATCCCGATCTGGGCGTCGTTCAAGCCGACCTCCCTGGCGTAGGGGGGGAAGAAGCCGAGGAAGGCTCCGTACCCCGCGTACATGGCTGCCTCGACACTTGAGGCGATGAGCACCGGGCGGCTGGAGAGCACCTCGACGATGCCCGCTTTGAACGTCGCCCAACGCCCGTCGCTTCCATCTTGTTCAAGGGCCCTTGAGGCGTCTGGCACCTTCAGGACCAGCAGGAAGGGAAGGGTACCCAGGGCGCCCACCAGGAGGTAGGTCGTCGCGTAACTGGCTGTGGCATGCAGGACGAGGCCCCCCAGGAGGGGCCCAACCGTCCCGCCGACGTCGCTCACCGAGGCGAACCAGCCGAGTTTCTCGCCCCGTCCCTTCTGGGCGAGGTCGGCGACATAGGCCGAGGCCACCGGTGAGAAGATGGCAGTGGCAAAGCCATGGAGGAAGCGGAGCGCCAGGAGCGCGCCCGGGGAGTGGACGAAGGGGTAGAGGAACGGGGGACCGGCGAAGAAGAGGGTTCCAAGCAGGAGCATCCGCTTCCGACCAAGGACATCGGAGAGGGCCCCTGCCGGGAGCTTGATGAAGACCCCGGTGATTGTCGAGGCGGCGACGATCAGGCCGAGGAGCTCCGGTGCGGCCCCCAGGTCTTGGGCAAATCGGGGCAGGACGGGACTCCTGGCCATCTGGTAGCCGAGCCGCGCCAACAGACCTACGGCGCAGAGCTGGAAGAATGGTGTCCAGATCCTCACCATCTAAGGCCCCGTTAGCCTCGGATCAAGGCGGCGATGTCCGAAGGCTCCACCGGGACGTGCTCTACAGGGAGAGGGCATTGGATAACAGTGATAATCATCCGCTGGTCCGTGCTGGTGTTGATGTAGCCGTGGGGGACGTTCACGGGGACCAAGACGGTCTCCCCAGCTCTGATAGGTGCCTTCCCCTCCCCGACCACGACGACCCCCTCTCCCTCCCAGCAGAAGATGACCTCATTGGAGACGGGGTGGCGGTGGAGGCTGTTCTGCTGGCCCGGCTCAAAGCAATAGATGTTGCAGTGCAGGTTATCCGTCTGCCACACCCGCCGCCGCACGAACCGGTCCGCCGAAAAGACCTTGACCGCATCGAGGGCCTTCCTCTCCATGGCGTTCCCTCCATATCCCTCTATTTGATCACTTTGCCAGTTCTGAGATCGAGGGTCAGGGGGACGCTCTTTCCGTCGGGCGTCGCGACGAGCACACCGAAGATGGGCTTGCCATCTCGGACTGCTGGGATCACCGAATACACCGTGCCTGGTTGTACAGCAGCCGCCTTCTTAATCACCTCCACGAGCGCCAGCTTCGTTACTTGCATTAAGGTCAGGTGCATCGCTGAGCGGGCGATGTGGGGCTTATCTTCAAACACCTCGATCTCGGGTTCCCATGTGGGCTTGGTCGCGTCGCCGAGCAGCTCCATCAAGACATTGTGTTCCGCGTCCTTGTTACGCCCCTCCTTAGCCGTGTACACGCTCAGCATCAGGTTTTCACCCTTCATCTCAAACTTTGCGGAGATCGCGATGCCGTACGCCTTCTCAGCCTGACTAATGCCATCGACCAGGGAGTGCTTGCTGTCTTTGAGCCTGCTGAGCAGGACGCGCGTCTCTTCCTCTTTGTACTCGGCCGCTAGACTGGGACCGCTCATAAGCGTCCCGAGGAAGACCACGCCGGCGGCCACGATCACTCCCTTGCCAATCCGGGTGAGGAAAGTCCACCGTGTCATCATCCGCTCCTCCTTTCTTCACTTTAACGGTCTTGCTCGTAGATCGTCGAAAGAGGTCACCGCGTCAGCCTTGGTCCAGAGACCGATCTTCCCACGGCTGAAAGTCTTGTCGCGGATCTCCAGGTACTTCTTGCCGTCGTAGAAGCCCTCCATCCAATCGCCTTTGACGACAATCCTCAGGGTGTGCCAGGTCCCACTCATCACCTTCACACTGACGCTCTGGAGCTGCTTTCTCCAGCCCTTGACGACCCTGTAGATCCTGAAGTTGTCCTCCAAAGGGTTGGCCCGGGCGATGTAGTAGTTATCCGGATCCTGGTAGCGCCAGATCAGGCCGCCCCCTTGATCCTCTTCTCCTCCGACCGCTTTGAACTTGACTTCCACCTCGAGATCCCGATAGTCGCTGTCCTCAACGATGGCCAGGTTGAAGTGCTCGCCGGAGTTCTCCTTCGAGCGCTGGGCCAGGACGTTGGGTTTGCTGGTGGCTGTTGGATCGGCAAGGACCTCCCACTTTGGCAGCGTTCCTCTCCCGGTTTTCTGGCTCGAAAACCCTGAAGGGAGCTGGCCAGCAGGCACCTGATCAAAGTTCCAGGTCCGCCACTCGCCGGCCGGGATGGGAGGAGGCTGGCCGGAAGCCTCCTGCTCGCCCTTGCCACAGGCCCCACCCACGAGCACGACAAGCACAAAGGTGATCCACCAAAGACCCCATGGGCGCTGCATGATCTGTTTCCTCGCTTCCTCCTAACATCAACACCAGCCGTTGTCACTGTCAGCGATCAGCGAAGGGCCACTAGTCCTTGGCGTCTGAAAGGGAGAAGATGTAGGCGACGAGCTTCCAGATCTGCTCGTCGTTGAGCCTGGTTTTGAATCCTGGCATCATGCCCCGGCCGTCGGCCAGGACGTTGAACAAAACGTCCTTATCGAATTCCCGGCCCCTGAGTTTCGGGCCCCGTCCAACCCTCCCTTCCTTCCCGTGGCAGTAGAAGGTGCAATTGCCGCTGTAGAGGGCTGCCCCCTCCTGGATCACCGCCGGGTCTTTCAGATCAACCGGGGGGGCATTCCCGCCGGCCTGCTGGGCCTCTGCCAGAGTAGGCCACCCAATGATCGCTGGCTCATCTCGTGAGAAGGGCACCAGGGTGAAGAGCATGGTGAGCCCGACGAGAATGGCCCTCCCTATCCACCGTTGCTGTCGTCGCATCGCGAATCCTCCTTTCCATCAATGAGACGGAATTCTCTTTCTTCGGCGTCTGGCCTGGGAGCCATGGCCCGATGCCCCGCCGCCCCCGAAGCTGGCATACAGGGCGTCGAAGACGAGAAGCCCCTGCGCCAAAAGGGCATGATCATCGGCGATGATCGCTGCAAGCCCTTTGATGACCGCGTCCACCCCCTTGGCCTCTTCCCGACCGAACTTGGCATCCTTTAAATCCGCATCATGAACGATCTCGGCCACCGCCTGCAAGTCCTTGCCCTTCAAGCCGAAGCGTTTGAGCACGGTCTCGAAGGTGCAATCCTCACCCTGGTGGCCAAACTCGACCCCCAGATAGTCAAAGGGGATCCCCTCTTTGATCTTCTCAGACTCACGGACGAAGGCGAACTTGGCCTTCGGGTCAATGAAGCGACGGATCGCCCAGGCCGTCGCGATCCGATCCACGTGGGGCCGAGGCCTGGTGGCCCAGGTTTTCCCCCGGAACTCCTCCATCTTCAGTGTCCTGGCTTCCTCTAGGGCACGACTCTCTTCTCGCCCAAAGAGTTCGCGAAGAGTGGCCCGGCACCGCTTGAGGATCGCCTCGACCTCCCGACGGCCGGTGGCGTGGAAGTAGTCGATCTCTTCTAGCTCGGCCAGCCGTTTCTCCAGGGCCTTCAACCCATCGGCCAGTACCCCCGCCTCCTGGGACGCCTTTTTCTGGGGAAGGCCCTCCAGGTGCTCCAGCCAGGCCCGGCCCTCCTTCGTCAACTCCCTGTAGTCCTCGTTACGGGCGCGTTGGAAAAGAGTTGCCACTTCCTCGTCGGAGAGGTTCTCAATCTGCTCCACCTTTAAGAGGGTCGCCTCCCCCTCGGCCCGCTGGATCTCCTGGCAGAGCCACTGGGCGATCTCGTAGCGCTCCTCCCCAAAGGGGAGGAGGTAAACGGAGTTCCTGAAGGAGGCCGCCCCCAGCTTCTTGAGCTTCCGCCAGACCTTCACCCGGCTGCTCCCGGCCTCGGGCGGGAGGGAGTAGATCAAGACCAGCCATTTGTACTGGCGTTCTTGTGCCATAAGCCCAGCAGGGTAAGGTGTAATTCTTGTTACAAACAAAGCATATTCTTCGTTACAACGAAAGTCAAGGGGAAAATTCTGGAAGGCAGGAGCGAGAGGAGAAAGAAAAAAAGGGAAGGGCGCCAATGCGCCCTTCCCGAACGCCTGTTTACGGATCGAGATGTCTCGTTACGAACCCTTGAGGAGCTGGGCGATGAGCTGCCTGGCCTCCTTGCCGGCCCACTCCCTGGGGCCGAAGGCCCGGCCGACGACGACCCCCTTCCGGTCGATCAGGTACGTCAAGGGCAGGGCCCAGGCCCCATAGAGAACGCTCACATCGCCTTTGGGGTCCAGAAGGATGGGGTACGTGACCTTCAACTCCTTGACGAAGGCGGCGGCCTGTTTCTGGGACTCCTTGACGTTCACGGCCACGACGACGAACCCCTTGTCCTTGAAGGCCTGATACAGTTCCTCCATGGCCGGCATCTCCTCTTTACAAGGCTTGCACCAGGAGGCCCAGAAGTTCAGGAAGACGACCTTCCCCCGGTAGTCCTGGAGACTCACCTTCTTCCCGTCCAGCATCTCCGTGGTGAACTCCGGGGCCTCCATGGGTGGCGTAACCCTTTGGACGTCCAAGACCTTGAAAAGGTCCATCGGTTGAGAGGCGACGGAGGACGAGAGGCCCGCAACCAGGAAGAGCCCGAGCAGAGAGGTGACAAGCGTCCGTTTCATGATCATCCTCTTTGGCTCGATCGCGGCCTATCCTCATCTACTGGATCTTTTGAAGGGCCGCCAGCAGGTCCTCATTGGGAACAAGCTCCCTAGGGTTCTCTAGGATCTTCTTCCAGCGGAGGATCCCATTCTTGTCGATGATGAAGTAGGAACGCTTGGCCAACCCCGCCAGAATCCCCTCTGTGACCAGGACGTCGTACTTCTTCATGATCTCTCGCTGGGGGAAGTCGCTCAGGAGCGGGAACGGGAGCTTCAACCTGTCGGCGAAGGCCTGCTGGGACAGGGTATGGTTTGCGCTGACCCCGATGATCTCGGCGTCGA